>JAISXS010000067.1 GCA_031270385.1 Puniceicoccales bacterium
AAAAAAACGAGGTGTTACAAGGAAAGGGACGAGGGAAAGCGTGAGGAGTATGAGAGGACAATATCCGTCCATGGTAAGGAAAGGATAGTTTATGTGGACGAAAGCGGCATAGATCAATATAGTTATCTTACTCGAGAAAAGCATTCCAATCTAACGATATATAGCCGTCTTGCTTGACAAAAGCATTCCAGTGCAACGACGCACCAACGGAAAGTTCATGATTGTATTGGAAAAACAAAATGCTCTTTTCAAGTAAGATAAATATATTCCAAAAAAACTGGAATCTTTCCGCCAAATATCGTTAGACAGAATGCTTTTCCCAAGTAAGACAACTATAACTATAAACCAAAACTTTTCTGTCAAATATCATTGGATAGAAGCCTTTATTGAGTGTGACGGCTACATACGTTTCGACGAATCATTTGCCTGGCTTTCGTAGCGGTCGTGTCAATTTTTTGCCAACGCTATCGAGGACGCCATTCAAAAATCTACCGGAATCGTCTGTTGATAGCGTTTTTCCGATGTCAATTGCCTCGTTCATCGCGACGATCGGCGGAACATCGTCGCGAAACAGCATCTCGTATATTGCAATCCTGAGAATTGCTAGATCGACTATCGCCATTCTTCCGATCGTCCAATGGGCAGAATGTTCCGCTATTAGTTCGTCAATTGCGTCGATGTTTTCAATGGTGCCGACGACCAGCTCCTTGCCAAATTTATACTGATCACCCTTTCCTCTAAAGTAGGAATCCGCAAAGGCATCCACTACGTCTTCGATTGTCAAAAATTTCTCATTTTTGTTTATGGACCAGGAATACATAAATTGTGCGGCGAAAATCCTGTTTTTTCTCCTACCGGATGCATGTTCTGGAACCATAATTGACAGCTACTTCATATGCTATGGTGGTCAAGAATAATTCTCACTCGCACAAGTATCAAAGTTTAAAACGTTCCGGTGCGACCACTGCGACATACTCACCACGCGGTTGCGACATACCAACCTCATCGCGCACTTTCGAAATTTTCCCAATGTAAAATTTTTCGTGTAGCTTGGTAAGTTCCTTTGCAATGCATACGACCCTATCACCACCAACTACGCAATGCAAGTCGTCTAAAAACTTTACGATTCTGTGGCACGATTCGTACCACACAATGGTGTAATCAAAGGACGCGTATTTTCTGAATATCGAAATCCTGGTAGATGATTTTTTCGGTAAAAAACCGAGGAAAAGAAATCCATCGCTTGGCAAACCAGAAGCCGCTAAAACCGTCGTGATAGCGCAAGGACCAGGTATCGATTCAACTGGAATTCCAACCTTTCTACACGCGGACACTATTCTGTACCCCGGATCGCTGATCGTCGGAGTACCGGCGTCACTCGTCAAACAAACCACGTTGCCTCCGCGGATGGAATCAATAATTTTCGGCACCTGTCTTTCCTCGTTATCATCGCGGTAAATAACCATATCCTTCGTCACACCAATGTGTCTCAGAAGCTTGGAACATACACGGCTGTCCTCGCAAAGAACCATATCACATTCCGCCAACGCCTTCGCAGCCCTTGGCGAAATGTCACCAAGGTTTCCTATGGGAGTAGGAACTATTACCAACTTCGCCATTCATCGAAGAGGTCCTATGAAACCACACGCGCTTTGCAACAATTCCCGCTGCCTTCACACGTCAAGAAACCAGCTTTTACCATGGAAACATAAAAACCGCAGAACGTGGAGTATAGTCATCTTCCCCGAGAAAAGCATTCTATTTAACAATGTTTGATGGAGAAATTCCCATCTTTATGGGGAAACGAATATACTTCTCTCCGGAAAAGATGACTATACAACGAAACACCACCATGGCGAAAGACAACCCTTTCAATACGCGAACCAAGAAGAAACTACCTTCCCCTTCTGTCATTTCCTCTGGTGTCACGGAAACTACGCCTCTCTTCGTTTTCTCCGTCGCCCCTGGTAGAAAATTTATCTCTGCTACCACCAAATCTTCTGTCTTTGCCGGCTGTGAACGGCCTACCGCCCCTGTCGCTCCCAAATGATCGACTTCGACGGTCGCCGCTTGAGGACCTTGGCGTTGTTGCTTCGTACGGAACACCTTTGGCCTCGCAAATCACTGCTCTTCGACTCAATCTTACGCGGCCTTTATCGTCCGTCCCTACGCATTTGACAATTATCTCATCGCCAACCTTACAGATGTCCGCTGGGTTCTCCACACGAAAATCCGCCATCTCCGACACGTGTACAAGTCCTTCTTTGCCCGGCAAACACTCGACAAAAACCCCAAATTCTTTTATTGACATGACTTTCCCGCGGTACACCTGCCCTTCCTCAATATTGCAGCATACCAGACCAATTTCTTTCACGGCAAAATCCAATGCCTCTTGCTTCGGCGCAAATACGACGATTTTCCCGCTGTTATCCTCATTAATATCTATCTGTGCGCCGGTGATTTCCGTTATGCGCTTAATGTTTTTTCCGCCTGGGCCGATCAGCGCCCCTATTTTATCCGGATCAATCTGCATGCTGTGAATTCTTGGAGCATTCGGTTTAAGAGTTTCCCGCGTCTTAGGAATTACGAATTCCATGGCATCTAAAATGCGCAACCTAGCACTCTTGCTCGCCATTATCGCTTCCTCGGCGATTGCGATCGGAAGGCCCTGAATTTTTAAATCCAACTGCACACCGGTTATGCCTTTTCTTGTACCAGCAAGCTTGAAATCCATATCGCCGAAATGATCTTCCAGACCTATTATATCGACTAAAGTGGAATGCTTCACTATGTTACCATTTTCATCTTTCCGTGTCACTAGGCCGACGGAAATCCCTGCCACCGGACCCGTGATCGGGATCCCGGCGTCCATGAGGGATAGACTTCCGCCACAAACACTCGCCATTGACGACGAGCCGTTTGACTCCAAAATATCGGCAACTATGCGAATGGAATAGGGAAAGACATCTTCCGGAGGTATTATGGGCGAAAGTGAGCGTTCCGCCAATGCCCCGTGCCCAATTTCACGCCGACTAACCGTCCCTACACGCCCAGTCTCACCGACCGAAAATGACGGAAAATTGTAATGCAAATAGAACGACTTTGATTGCACGCCACCAGTGATGGCGTCAATTTCTTGGGTGCCATCCGAGCAGCCAAGGGTCAGCGATACCAGTGCTTGCGTTTCTCCACGCTGGAACACCGATGACCCATGAACTACGGGAAGCACATCCACGGCACAATCGATTTTGCGCAATTCGTCCACCCCACGACCGTCGATGCGCCGATTTTTATCCAAAATGTTGCCACGATAAACTCTTTCCTGCAATTCTTCGAACGCAATGTTTAGTGAAATTTCGCAAAACTCGGATTCTCCAAGATTTTCGATTATTGCAGCCTTCAGTTCATCCTTCACCCAATTAATTGCAGTTTTCCGCTCCAATTCGCCGTCTTTGAATGCTGCTTCGCAAAGTTTTTCGTCAAAGGTGCT
The DNA here is from genome assembly GCA_031270385.1 of Puniceicoccales bacterium. Classification (GTDB taxonomy): domain Bacteria; phylum Verrucomicrobiota; class Verrucomicrobiia; order Opitutales; family JAIRKQ01; genus JAIRKQ01. Next base: position 3,491 of record JAISXS010000067.1, read on the forward strand.
GCAAATTTGCACAATTTCCTCACTTGGCAAAACTAGCTTGAATTTGCTTTTCTCTTTTGCAACCATCTCAGCTAGCATGCGCTGAGCGGCGATTATCGTCTGTATTTTTTGTTGTCCAAATTTCAATGCCTCGATGAATCTCTCCTCCGATATTTGATCGGCATTACCTTCGATCATCATCATATCGCGTTCATTGCCGACATAAACTAGGTCGAGGGTAGATGAAAACATTTGCTCATTCGTTGGACTCGCCACAAGTTCACCGCCAATTTCTCCGATCCTAACACACCCAATCGGACCATTCCATGGGATGTCGGAACACATTAACGCAGCGGACGCTCCGTTTATCATGAGAACATCGGCTTCATTTTTCAGATCAGTGGAATACAACGTCCCCATAATTTGAACTTCATTTAAAAATCCCTTTGGAAACAGCGGCCGTAACGGACGATCACACATCCTAGCCGTTAGAGTTTCTTTTTCCGATGGCCTGCCTTCCCGTTTGTTGTACCCACCGGGCATACGACCGGCCGCAGAAAACTTTTCTCGGTAATCAACGGACAAGGGAAAAAAATTTTGGTCTAGCCGCAAAACGTTCGCAACCGTCGCAGTCACCAAAATCGTCGTTTCGCCGGAACTCACCCATACCGCCCCATTTGCCCGTTTGGCAAACGTCCCAGTGGAAAATTTCATCGCAAACTCGTCCACCATCACTTCGTACCTATGCTTCATCTATCTGTCCTCGTATTTTTATCATTGTTTGCATATATATAAGCTCCGCCCGACGAATGCCGTGCGGAAAAAGCGTCTTGATTGGCAAACTATTTGCGCAAATTGAGTTTTTGGATTATCTCCCTGTAGTTTTCTGGCTTGTGTAACCTCACGTAGCTCAGAAGCTTCCTTCTCCTGTTAGTCATCGCAACGAGCCCTCTGCGAGAATGAAAATCATTTCTGTGGGATTTCAAATGCTCGGTGAGATGCTTGATTCTCCGCGTGAGAAGCGCTATTTGAACGCAACTCGAACCGGTGTCCTTTTCATTTTTTCCGAATTCGAAAATTATATCAATCTTTTCCATCAACTTACCATATCTTCATGATTTTGGAGTGCGTAACACACACCCGAGTAGCAGAAATCATCCGCATACTCCGCCAAATCGCTCGGCCAACAGCCTTGCAAAAACCACGGGGCAATCCGCCCTAGCGCTGAGGGGGAACACTATGACTTTTTGTGAATTTACAAGTTTTTTTTAGAATTATTTTTCGAACCCATGGAAATTAATACTTGCCTTTTATAATTTATTATCATTCCATCCAAGCTCGAATGATTTTTTTAAAAACTGAATAAACTTCGCGGAACATTTTCAGCACATCCCATAATTTTTTGGATGCGGATACTTGGAAGTAAATATGAATACAATAAAAGGCGAGTATAACAAGGCAGTCGTGTACGCAAAGTACCTGGACGAAGGTTGCGACGAACAGATTAGGCAGTATCTCGATCACCCGTTGTTTGCCGACACAACAGTCCGAATAATGCCGGATGCCCACGTTGGCAAGGGTGCAACAATAGGATTTACAGCCACATGCAATGAATATGTAGTCCCGTCGCTCATAGGTGTGGACATAGGATGCGGCGTGAGTGCATACAACCTCGGGCGAAAGAATATCGATTTCGACAAACTGGACAAATACATAAGGAAATACATTCCAGCCGGCAAAGATGTGCGCAGCGACGAACTCGATATCCTTGAAAAATGGTATCCGTATGTGATGAATAACTCTACAAGCTTAGAAGATTTCAGAGAAAAGGTTAGCGAATTAGCGTCAAAGCTGATGCTTCCGCTGGGACGTGTATTTGCCTCACTTGGGACATTGGGTGGTGGAAATCATTTCATAGAAATCGACACCGACGAAGACAAGTGTCACTGGCTGTTAGTACATACCGGAAGCCGCAATCTCGGCGCTAGCACGGCCAGGTATCACCAAAATATCGCCGAAGATACGACGCCAAAGAATAGTCCAATAAAATTTTTGCATGGAATTGCGGCAAATGGCTATGTGGATGATATGATAGCCACCCAACTCTATGCCCGTGTTAACCGTGCTCTCATTGGGTGTCAAATTTCTTGCGATTTTCTGAAGGTCGCCAAAGAGGATCTTTCAGTCGTTGAAAGTGTTCACAATTACATAGACTTCGACCACGGAATAGTCCGCAAGGGTGCGATATCGGCGCAAAAGGGAGAACGGCTTGTCATCCCATTTTCCATGGCTGATGGCGCAATCCTAGGCGTCGGCAAAGGAAATGCCGAATGGAACTATTCAGCACCCCACGGTAGCGGCCGTAAAATGTCCCGTTCCAGGGCAAAGGAATTGTCAATGGATGAATACCGCAAGCGCATGAAAGGCGTTTGGTCGAGCTGCGTCGGAAAAAACACACTCGACGAAAGCCCAATGGCTTACAAGAAAACCAACGACATTTTGGACGCCATCGTTGATACGTTGGAAGTGACAAACCGGATGTTTCCGGTCTATAACTTCAAGTGCGACAAGCCATTTTGGGATTAGTTTGTGACTGCTGTCGGCTGTGACTATATAGTCATCTTACCCGAGAAAAGGCATATTGTTTTTTCGCAAAAACGGGGGTTTGCCCGCTAAGTATCGTTGGACAGAATGCCTTTTTCGAGTAGGACGACTAAATAAGACGTCCTTGTCAAATGTTGCGACTACAAAGCGTCCGAATGACCGTAAATCGCGTCAAGCACGCTGTCTGCCGCCAATTCGATTATCGCAACTGCCATCCGCGAATCATTGAGCAGGTCTTTCGGAATAAGTTTATAGACAAATGTACCTTCTTGTGTACATTTCATGCGAATGTTTGGTGAAAAATTTTGAAATTTCCCTATGTGTGCTGAAGATTTGGTGGCGACGGCGCGCCCACATAAGGAACCGTCGTGAAAATTTGCGCGTGCTACCCGCGTAAGAACCATACATTTTGAGTTGTTTACGACAATGCTCGGTTTAAAAAGGAAACCATGGCTATTTCTACTGAAAGTATACGTGTCGAAAAATTCGTCGTGCTTAAAACCTGCCTTTTCGTTGAGTATGGTCCTAAGTTCGCTGACATCCATCCTGGGCATTGTATTAACTTCTATGAAACCGTCAATGGCAATTTGCGCAATAATTTTGCGAATCAAATTTTTGAATGTAAGATTTTATACTGTCCATCAAAGCTTAAAACAAGCCCACGACATTGGTGAAATTTTTTTGCACCGTGGACTTGAAATATATGCGATTAGGGGTAAAAACGTCCCTTTGCAGCGATGTCAGATTGTTGCCTTGTGTGGAATGAATGATGAATGTTCAGAAAAAATTAGAATTGAAGCGCATTGTCGCCACTCCAGCGGAGGAAAAACCGAAGTTCGATTGGAAACGGTTGGTTGAAAATAACGTCGCCTGCACGTCCGACTATTGTCCGGGTTGGGAAATTGCCGAAAAAATAGGGGAATCTTTTGTAAATGCGAGTCTAGCGAATGGACACTCGGATGTTTTTTCGGAGGAAAACAAAAAATTGGTAATTTCGTTGACAGAACAAATTTGTTCCCGCGTCGGAGAAAACGCGTCTTCCCAGCTGACTCACGCCATTGTCGATGATATAATCGAGGAAATTTTGGTCAGAAACGGCGCTACCGATGCTGCCCACGCGTTCGTCGCGAAGTGCAAGGCGGAAAGCGAGTACTACCGCAGCTTGAGGGACAGCCGCAAGCTCAACTTAATTAGGAGAGATGGCACCGTTGTACCGTGGAATTCGGAAAAAATAAAACACGCCGTCGAATTGGCGTTCATTGCTCAGCATCGAATTCCGGATGTCGCGGAAGAAATTTCAATGGCGGTGACGAGTAGTATTTTAAATGATGGTCTCTCTTTCATCCACATCGAAAGCGTACAGGATCGCGTACAAGAAGAATTAATGCGCCACGGCGAATACAAGATTGCCGAAGCGTATATCCTTTACCGAGCAGAGCGATCAAAGGAACGGGCAATGTCGCTTGAGAAAGGCGAAAGATCGGTGGTACAACAGCAAGAGCCAATTATACTGATAAAAGACGAAAAAGGTGGCAGTTTTTTTTGGGATGGATCTGAACTGCGCAAACGCATAGAATTTGCCAATGCCGGTTTGGACTCGCACCTGACATTTGACGAAATATTTTTGTCGCTGAAGGATGGAGTGTTCCCCGAAGTGACAATCTCCGAGCTCAAAGATTGCATAGTAAAAAACGCCAGGCTGCTTATAGAAAAAGATCCTGTCCTCGCCGTTTTCGCCGCCCGCATCCAGTTACTCTACCTGTACGAGGATATTCTCGGGTGGAATTGTAATACCGACGACTTCGATTGCCTAAAACAAAAACAGTCAGCGGCTTTTATAAAATACATAAAAGCAGGGGTGGCGGATCGCCTTCTCCGCAAAAATATGCTCAACTACGATGTCCCAAGGCTCGCGGAAGTTCTGGACATAACTTGCGATCGCGATTTTGATGCCATAGCTATGCAGGGGCTGGTTGAAAACTACTTCATGCGGGGATTGCACAACCAGATTTTGGAAACTCCGCAGATGCTGTGGATGCGCGTCGCTATGGGAGTATTTTTAGCAAAAAAAGATGCGGAAGAAGATGTCATCGCACTCTACGGCCTGATGCGTGACAGGAAATTCTGTTTGGCCACGCCGACTCTGTACTATGCCGGGACACCGAAAGCGCAGATGATGTCCAGCTACATTTTTCATGTCAATGACGACATGCGTAGCATAATGACACGTGGGATTTCGGATAATGCATTCATCGCGAAGTGGGGAGGTGGCATTGCTGGCTCATGGTCAAATGTCCGCGGAAAAGGGTCCAGGATTTCCGGCACTCGGGGAGAGACTCCTGGGGTAATACCGTTTTTGCAACTCCACCAGCACCAACTTGCAATAGCTAACCAAGGGGCGGAACGGCGTAGAGGACGAGGCGTTGCATACCTTGAGATTTGGCACAACGATGTCATTGATTTTATAAACTACAAAAAAAAGCACGGGATTCAAGGTGTCCAGGGTGATTCCCTGGGCACTGTTCTCTGGGTCCCGGATATTTTCATGCGTCGATTGGAAAAGGACGGCGATTGGACACTGCTTAACTCCGAGGATGCCCACTCCCTCCACGAACTCTACGGCAGTGAATTTGACAAAAAATACGCCGAGATAGAAAAATTCGTCGGCAACGGAAAAATACAGGGAACAAAAATAAGTTGCCGTGAGATTTGGCAAAAAATCATGCAGCGAATTTTTGAAGCCGGGTTTCCAAAAATCGCATTCAAAGACACGTGTAATCGGGCAAATATGTGCAAGAGTGGAATTATCCACGCCGCCGGATTGTGCCTGGAGCACACGATGAATACGACAAGCGATGAAACTGCCGTTTGCAACACCGGAGCCCTCGATATAAACAAACATTTGACAGAAGACGGCAGCATCGACAAAGATAGTCTGCGGCACACCGTCGCGATTGCTACACGCGCACTTGACGCGATCATCGACTCCAATTTTTTTCCATCTGAGGCCTCTGAAAAATTTTCGAAAAAATATCGTGCCATTGGACTGGGTATGATGGGGCTGCAAAATGCATTTTACAGCAAAAACTTGCCATTCGGAACAAAGGAAGCAATTGAATTCGGAGAGGAATGTGCTGAACTAATATCCTACGAAACAATATGGGAGTCCTGCGAATTGGCGGTAAAATACGGAAGTTGCGAGGCATTCGCCATATCGGAGTGGAAAAATGGGGCCATGTCAATGGATTTTTCCCGCTACGACGGCAACTGTCGCTTGGATTGGGGCGCTTTGCGAGACAAAGTTAAGAAAAATGGTATAAGAAACGCTTACTTAAATGCGTTTTCCCCGACAAGGAAAATTGCACGCCTTCTGGGGTGCTATCCAGAATTATCCCCGGCGACGAAGAATGTCTTTACAAAACGCCTGGACGACAACTATGAAATGATGATAATTTCACCGGAATTGGTGAAAATTTTGAAAAAATCTGGGGTTTGGAACAAGGCGATACATAAGCAAATCAGATATTTCGAGGGTGAATTGGCCGCGATAGATGGAATTCCAGATGCCATAAAGTCCGTTTTCGCGACGGCGTACATGATAGACACCGAAGCGATAATCGAAGGAGCGGCGCGCAGGCAAAAGTGGATCGACCAATCGCAGTCGTTGCGCCTGTTTCTTGGAGGTCCGAACTTGAAGACTCTGTCCAACATGTTTATTCTCGCGTGGACAAAGGGGATAAAAGGTGTTTACGATGTAAAATCCGCCGGGTTTTTCCCGGAAGTAAATTCCACCGGAAAATACGGCGATGGAAAGGTCGCAAACTCCGCATACCTCGCGGATAACGCTGACGCAATGGTGAAAATTTTAGCGAAATTTCGCGAACCAGGCTGTACAAAGTAGAATCCCGGCCGACGGAAATTTGCCATTGCAATCCGATTGACTTATGGCAGACACATTTGGCGGAGGCATTTTACTCAGCAACACCCGTCGGAAAGATTCTTCTTTCAGCAAAAAGAAGGTGTGTCCTTTTCAAATAAAACATTTGCAGTCATCTTCCCCGAGAAAAGCATACCTCCACAATTCCAAAAAACGGGAATCTTGCCGATATAGCTGTCACATTCGACAAGGGCATTCTATCCAAAGATACTTGGCGAGGAGTTTTTCTCTTTCATAAAGGAAAGCATGCCCTTCTTAGATGAAACAGCTATATATAGTCATCTTACTCGAGAAAAGCATACTGAATGGCATCGGCAAGGGACGCAAAGAGATGGAGGATGGAGGAAAGTTTTCGCTTGGAGTTATGGCTATTTCGCTCGAAAAGGGCGTGTTTTTTTATAAAAAGGAAAATTCCCCTGCCAAGCGTTTCCAGATTGGAATGCCCTTGTCGAGTGTGATCGCTATAGCCCAAAATTTTTCGATGGGATTGAGGTCCGGAGAATAGGGAGGGAGGTAAATTAGCGAGCATCCAGCGGCCTCGATGGCATCTCTCGTACGTCTGTGTTTGTGAAACGCCGCATTATCCATGACGACCACTTGCCCGGGTTTCAACGCTGCAACGAGGGACTGTTCCACCCAGGCGTTGAAGACCTCTCCATCGGTGGTGCAATCGTAGACGCATTCGGCAATTGCCCGCCATTGACGTACCCAGCTACGATGTTCTCCTCTGAAATTTCTTCCCAGCCACAAAACCAATCACCTTCTTCCCCTTTACTGATCTGGCATTTCGCCTGTGCAAATGCCGATCCATTCCACTTTCATCCACGTAAACTATGTTTTTCTTTTTGTAGGCGGACATCACCCTCCCATACTCCTCACGTTTTTTCTCGTTCCGTTCTTTATAGGCCCTGGTCTTTTTTTTAACTGTGATCTTTAGCTTTCTGAGCGCCTTGCCTATGCAACTCTTGCTCACATTAAACTTTCTGGCCATTTCCCTTTGGTAGTCGTCCGGGTGTTCTTCCACGTATTTGACCAGTTTTTCGGGATCTAACTTCCTGTATTTCCTGTTCAACGGCTCACGCTCTAAACTCCCTGTTTCCTTCAACTTCTTCTTCCACT
>JAISXS010000043.1 GCA_031270385.1 Puniceicoccales bacterium
GTTCCCTCTCTGTCTTGGCATAATTCCATCTATTCGCGCGTATTGTTCTTCTGTTATCTCCATCTCCATTTCTTACTCTTTCCTTTTTATTTTGCAATAGCGTTAACACGCCCTAGCGAGGACCGTATCCTTGTTCTCTTTAACGAGAGCCACGATCAAATCATATTTTTGTCCACAAAGCCTCCTAATAGTCCACTATTTTACACACTGAACTATAACTTTGACCATATTCTGGTGAACTCACCCATCGAATTAAATACCCAAGGGCGGTGGATATAACGTTGACGGCGGTGATAACGTCCAGGGTGCACAGGACGTCAATTAGTGCGGGAATATTTAAAACGGAGCGCTCGTGTATGACCTCGGAATACACCGCGATTTTCATGGCATTACTAAATTCCTCAGAATCCCAATTATTGCGGATCTGGGCGAATACTTTCTCCATCTCTTTTCTACCGTCACAATCCGAATAAAAAAATAATGCGGCGGTGTTCTGCACGACGAGAAACCATAAAAGTTCTTTACTTTCACTTTGAGCACGTAAGAGTGCATAGCACATTGTTGCAACCAAATCGCGGGAAATCGTAAGTTTGACAACCATTCTGCCCGAAAAAAGCACCCCATCTTAACGATACAGTCACCTTCCCCGAAAAAAGCACACCCTCTATTTTACGACTACCTGCAGGTGTGCGAGAATCCAATTCATCGCTATTCGTGAGCGAACCCTGAACATTTATTCCATTTTTTTTGTCAACAAAGATACTTTTGTTGTTTGCTGCATTATCACTCTCGACTATCTTTGTTATATTTTCGCCGCTCGTATGATCGGGTCCGACTATTTTCTTTGTACTCATTCCTTCACTCCTATTCGCCGGCGGCTGTGTCTTGCGAAAAACATACGGTAGTCAAGCTGTTTTTCAGTGAATTTTTATTGCCCCGCCAATTTTATTATTGCCAAGGCTTGTTCTTGAATGACAAGGATGAAAGCATTGAAATTTCGGAAAACATTGAAAAATCAGCAGTGAAAAGATGGGTAGCCAAGCAACCGAAAAATTTCGCGGAAGCGGACCGCATCTACGTAAAATCGCTGGAGCACTGGTGGAATGTAAGCAATTCGAAAAAAACGCATAATCTACCAATTGAAAAAATGCACTGTTTCTTTGTAAAAAGAAGAAATTTTCAGCAAAGCATCGTTGGACAAAATATCCCTGTCGAATATGATAAGCACGGTCATCTCACCCGAAAAGGGCATTTTATTTTTTCACAAAAATGGAATTTCTCCGCTATAGTTGCCTTCCCCAAGAGAAGCATACCATTTGTTCCAAAAAACGGGAATCTTTCCGCTAAATATCGTCACATAGAATACTTTTCTCAAGTAAGACAACTATAAATCAAAAGGACACGCTCCATCGACTGACATGTGATAAAATTCCACACCATCGGTCTTAACCTGGGGGATATCGGCAATGGGCGATTGTCCTTCTTTTTGTTTTTTGCTTTTTGGCTCAAGAAAAGATTTGTTGATACTGCGCATGTAGGACAGGATCTTTGGTAGTTTGGAAAACCAAATCGTAGATTTGGCTGTGAAGACAATTCTTGGCGAAACGGTGGATATAAAGCGCTTCCATTGGCTGAAACAGTTTTCTTTTCAATTTATCGTCTAAAATTTGTAAATTTAAGATAATTACTCTAGTAATCCTTGTGAGTCCTTCACCAATTGGTCCTTCAATATGATCACCATCTCCAGTCAACTCAATGACTCTAGCTACTATGTTCGCAAGAGCAGTTATCACATCAACTGCATTGAACCCACAAACCTCGACAGTGCGTAATCCGTACACGCCTAATCCTAGGGATGTTTCTCCATTTTCATTGCTGTAAAATTCCTCCGAGATGCGCACAAAAGACATGGCCTCTGTCCTACTTTTAGCATCCGCGTCCTCTCTCAGACCGGATTCCAAAAATAGCGCACACGCATCGACGTTTTCCGGAGACAGAAATACCTTCGAAATCATTTCGCTCGCTATTTTCTGCGAGCAAGCTCTTTCGGGTTGATACGCGTACGCATACGCACGCAACACGTCAAAGACACCATGGGCTATTTCCATAGGATTAGCTATCAAGTTGGTCGCAAAAAAACCAGTAATATAATCCGTCGCTTCACGCGCTAAAGTATTATCAAGTAGAGACGGACGTCGAATCAAAAGCGCGAACGCGAGGGCCGCAACATTGGCGATGACGTCAACGTCAATGGAAGCATTGATCATAGCACGAATGAACTGAGGAATGTTCGGAACAGCATGCCTGCAGTCAACCATGGAACTCTCCACCGCACAGCTTGCGTACGCTTTAAAATTACCACGACAAAATTTGTTTCTATGAAGTACGCTTGCAAATGCTGTTCCCGCCATGTCTTCGTCGATATTTTCCGAACAAAGAAGTAAAGTGGCGACGTAATACGCTGAGTACTGGTTTGACACGAACCCTGAGTCACATTCAATGATTACTCCGCATACTTTTTCGGCCAAATATTTTGGAATTCTACATCCAATTCTATTTGATGCGTGCATAATCTTTATCATCTCTTCACTCTTGTTCACTGATAAAGTGCCAAATGAAGTACTAATAAAATTGAACACCAAGTTAACCTTTTGTTCGGAACCTTCCTTTGCCGCTTCCTCTAGTACGTAGCAGCATTTGTCAATTGTTAGTTTTCTGGCTGGCTCTTCGTTGTTTATGGTTATGCGGGGGTACAATTCGCCTCTATTCGCATAGAAACCCCTGCCCCTTGTTCCATCTCTTTGGCCAACAGGTAAATTTAGACTGCTAATCGTGCTATTGTTCACGATTGATCCTGTCATACTTCCGTCGCCACCTCTATTGCTTGTGTTACCCATTTTATACTCCCAGTTTATTGCTAACCGCGCCGACTATGCTTGTAAAAAAATATGCAATCGTCAAGCTATTTTTGACAAATTTTTACTATTCCACCAGTTTTGTTATTGCCAGAGTTTATCTTTGAATAACAAGAGTGAGAGCATCAAAATTCCTGAAAGCACAACGGCTCACTTGAAAAAGGCATTTTGCTCAACGACGTTTAGCGGGAAATTCTCATTTCTACGAAAAATAATATGCTTTTTTCAAGTAAGACAACTATATATACTTGGAAAGTTTTTTAACTAACATAGTAAGCACAACCGCTAAGAAAAAAGGAAAAGCGCAGCAGTAAATTTTGGACAAAATTTCGAGTGCGAAATTTGGATCTAATTTATGCTTGCACGACATGCAATCTAACTCCATGCTGCGCGGTAATATGAACACAGTGTTGCACCAAAACAGGTGGCAATTCTAAGTGGTGTCATAAATCCATGACAAAAAACCTTAAATATTTCATCGACGAAAGGTATTTCTCCGACGATGATACGCACGACTGGGACACCGAGAAATATCCTCCAGTAGGTATGCACAATATCGACAGCACGAAAAATGTCTTATCAAGATCAGCAAATGCGATATTCGGTGATTCTCCAGATTTTTCCGCATCCGGCTTGTCAACAGCATCGTTTCTTTTTCGCGAATTTTCGGGCAATTGTGTTTTCCTATTAATGTTCATTATTTAACCATGTTGATCGTCTGCGTTTTTCACAATAACAAAAAAAATAAAAGCATAAAATATTATAATTTTCCATTTGTCAGTGGCAAAATAAGAACATGGGACCATTTTTTTTGATGATATGCCATTGAAATTTTCAAAAATTTTCATTTATGAATTACTGTGAAGAATTTACACGCTTACTGGCGCATGGATTACGTTGAGATCCCACAATCGGAAAAATCGGACGGTGGTAATCCATTTTTAAAAATTCCCAACGAAGATGAGGCAGCATCTCTGCTGATATTCAAAAGCAAATTGTGCT
>JAISXS010000057.1 GCA_031270385.1 Puniceicoccales bacterium
CACCAATCGCGACGTCTCCTTCCTCTTTTAGTGCCTCGATTGCCCCGAGTGTCCTGAGAAGAGCAACACTGCCTCCGGCGGAAATTCCTTCTTCGACGGCAGCGCGAGTAGCGTGGAGAGCATCTTCCACGCGATCCTTCTTCTCCTTCATCTCGGGTTCCGTTGCGGCTCCAATGCTGATGACAGCGACCCCACCGGCAAGTTTAGCCAACCGTTCTTGGAGTTTTTCCTTGTCATAGTCGGACGTGGCATCTTCTATTTGCTTGCGTATCAATTTTATTCGCGCGTCGATGTCGGAACTCTTGCCGCTACCTTCAACGATTGTCGTATGTTCTTTGTCGACGGTTACGCGCTTTGCCCGGCCCAAGTCCTCCAACTTTATGCTCTCGAGCTTGATTCCAAGGTCTTCCGATATGAACTTTCCGCCAGTAAGAATGGCAATGTCCTCCATCATCGCCTTTCTGCGGTCCCCAAAGCCAGGTGCTTTCACCGCGCAAACATTAAGAGTGCCGCGGAGTTTATTGACAACTAGCGTCGCCAGCGCTTCCCCTTCGACGTCTTCGGAGATTATCATGAGCGGCTTCCCGGATTGTGCGATCGCCTGCAGCGTCGGAAGCAATTCGTTCAGGTTTGATATCTTTTTCTCAAAGACGAGAACATACGCATTCTCCAGCACGCACTCCATACTATCCTGGTTGTTAACGAAGTACGGACTGAGGTATCCCTTGTCAAACTGCATTCCCTCGACGACATCGAGGGTCGTTTCGATGGTCTTTGCCTCCTCAACGGTTATCGTTCCATCCTTGCCGACTCGTTTCATTGCTTCGGCGATTATTTCACCGATCTCCTCATCCCAGTTCGCGGATACGGTTGCGACCTGTCTGATTTCGTCGCCCTCCACCTTTTTCGAGGTTTTTGCCAGTTCGGCAACCGCCGCTTCCACGGCTTTGTCGATGCCACGCTTTACGAAAATCGGATTCGCACCAGCAGCGACATTTTTCAATCCCTCGCGGTATATTGCCTCGGCCAAAATCGTCGCCGTTGTTGTGCCATCACCGGCAACATCGGACGTCTTGGAGGCGACTTCTTTCACCATCTGAGCGCCCATGTTTTCAAACGGATCCTTTAGGTCTATCTCTTTGGCAACGGTTACGCCGTCTTTCGTCACCATCGGAGTGCCGAATTTTTTGTCGAAAATTACATTCCTTCCCTTCGGTCCGAGGGTGATTTTAACCGCTTTGGCCAATTGTGCTACTCCCGAAAGAATTTTCTTCCTCGCTTGTTCGTCAAATATCAATTCTTTTGCCATAGTATTTCCTTTCTATCTAATTCATCCTAAAATTGCCAAAATATCATCATGTCGCAAAACGACCAGGGTGTCGTCGCCACGCTTCACTTCCGTACCGCCGTATTTGCTTATGAGGACACGATCTCCGACTTTGACCTCGAATTCAAGGACCTTGCCCTCGTCATTTCTTCCAGACCCTAGGGCGACCACTTCCGCTTCCTGTGATGCCTCCTTGGCCGCATCTGGGATAATAATGCCGCCCTTTATTTGTTCCTTTTCCTCGATTTTTTTTACGAGGACACGGTTACCCACTGGTTTGATATCAGTTTTCATAGTTCTTAGTTGTTAAATTTCCTCCTACTTATTTTTATTCCCATCGTCCACAACCTCAAAGTCAGCATCGACGACCTTGTCGTCCCTCTTTGCCGAATCACTGAATTTTTCACTGTTTTGCGCATTATCCTGTGAATTCTGACTTGACTGCGCCTGCGAATATATGTCTTGGGCCATACCCTGGAATGTTGTTGTCAATTTTTCGCGTGCAGCTTTCAATTCATCGACTTTCGCATCATTATTTTCGAACACTTTTTTTGCCTCTGCAATTGCGTCTTCAAGCGGCTTTCTCTTTTCCTCGGTGAGATTTCCGCCCAATTCCTTCAATTGTTTTTCTGTTTGGTATATAAAGTTGTCCAATTGATTACGTTCCTCCACCGCTTCTTTTCGTTTTTTATCTTCCTCGGCGTGAATTTCTGCTTCCTTGCGGAGGCGTTCGATTTCATCATCGGATAGCCCAGACGCACCGGTGATTGTTATCTTTTGATCCTTGCCAGTTCCCTTATCCTTCGCTGTTACGTGGAGAATTCCATTGGCATCTATGTCGAATGTCACTTCGATTTGCGGGACTCCCCGTGGCGCGATTGGAATACCATCCAATCTGAATTGGCCGAGTAGCTTATTGTCACGTGCCATCGGACGCTCCCCTTGCAAAACCTGAATATCGACGGCGGTTTGATTTTCGCCGTACGTCGAAAATATCTGCGTTTTTTTCGTAGGAATTGTGGTATTGCGCTCTATCATTGGCGTCGAAACCCCACCGGCTGTTTCTATGCCGAGTGTCAATGGTGTGACATCGAGCAATAGAATGTCAGTCACTTCGCCCTGCAAAACTCCACCTTGAATTGCAGCTCCTATTGCGACGACTTCGTCCGGGTTTACGCCCTGGTGCGGAGTTTTACCGACCAAGCTTTTCGCGATTTCAACCACCTTCGGCGATCGCGTCATTCCGCCGACAAGAACCAATTCCGAAATGTCGAAAGTAGATACATCGGCATCACGCATGCAATTTTTACATGGTCCGAGTGTACGCTGGTAAAGATCATCGCAAATTTTTTCTAGTTGGGACCGTGTCAGGGAGATGTTTAAGTGTCTTGGTCCGTTGACATCGGCTGTTATGAACGGTAAATTTATATCCACTTGCTGTGTAGAGGACAGTGCGATCTTCGCTTTTTCCGCCTCTTCTTTCAACCGTTGCGCGGCCATCGGATCATTGAGCAAATTTATGCCATTTTCTTTTTGGAAAGTTTCAGCCAACCAGTCGATCAATTTTTTATCCCAGTCATCTCCACCGAGCAGCGTGTCACCATTCGTCGCCTTGACTTCGAATACGCCATCCCCGATTTCCAAAATTGATATGTCGAAGGTACCGCCACCAAGATCGTAAACCGCGATCTTCTCATCTTTCTTTTTATCGAGACCATATGCCAACGATGCCGCCGTCGGCTCATTTATAATTCGTAAAACTTCCAAGCCCGCAATTTTACCGGCATCTTTGGTCGCCTGCCGCTGGGAGTCGTTGAAATACGCCGGAACAGTGATCACAGCCTGCGTGATCGGACATCCCATGTAAGTTTCCGCATCGGCTTTCAATTTCGCCAAAATCATAGAAGAAATCTGTTCCGGAGAGAATCTTTCCGTCTTGTTTCCCACCTGGCACTCTATCCACGCGTCTCCGTTTGGGCCAGCAACGACGTTATATGGCAAATTTTTTACAATACTTTGCACTTCGCCGAGCTTGTGGCCTATAAGCCGTTTCGCTGAAAAAATTGTATTCTTCGGATTCGTCACGGCTTGCCGCTTCGCAGCTTGTCCCACAACCCGCTCACCGGTTTTTGTAAAAGCAACGATGGATGGTGTCGTCCTCGCGCCTTCCGCGTTCGGGACAACAATCGCTTCACCGCCCTCCATTACAGCCATGCACGAGTTCGTCGTCCCTAGATCAATTCCTAAAATTTTCGATTTTTTACTGCACATAAATTACCTATCACTTGTGTTGTACACCAAGCATATGGAGCAAATTTCGTGCCAAATGCCACTAACAAGTATTGAAAAATGTTCTTTTATGGTGCATTCAAGACTTTCGTTTCATTTTGTGGCTCAAGTCTTTTCATGCCGGACATCAGGTAGTTTTTGACATAGTTTCCGACGGCATCCTCCAATGGCGTGATCTTACCTGAATACCCGATTTTTCGCAATTTGGAAATGTCGCCACGAGTGTAATGTTGATATTTGCACTTCAATGCACCTGGCATTTCAATGTACTCAATGTTTGGTTGCAGTCCCATTGCTTTGAAGACTGCGGAAACAAGCGCATTCCAGGGCGATGCGACTCCAGAACCGGAGTTATATACGCCGTTTGTTGGTTCTCCGTTTACTACTTCAGGGATTTCTGCCAGAAATATTGTCATAGCAACGGCATCCCTTACCCATAGGAAGTCGCGCATTTGCTCACCATCTTTGTAGCTTGGATTGTAGCTTTTGAACAGGTTAACTTTTCCGGTTGCGATGATTGATTCGTATGCCTTCAGCACCATGCTGCGCATTTCCCCCTTGTGGTATTCATTTGGGCCGAAGACATTGAAATATTTTATGCCGTAGACGCGGAGACAATTCCTTGCAACGTAGAGATCAAACAAATGTTTGGAATAAGCGTACATATTCAGTGGCCGCAGGGAAAAATTTGAGTTGTCCGAATCCGACATCCCATTGGAACCATCGCCGTATGTTGCGGCCGATGACGCATAGACAAAGCGAATATTGCGCTGATTTGCGAAATTTGCCAGAATCTTCGAATATTCGTAGTTATTCTTTATGAGGTATGCCGCATTTCGTTCGGTTGTAGATGAACACGCTCCCATATGAAAAATGTGAGTAACTTTTTTTAAACGTGGGTCATTCCCTCGCACGAGCTCCAGCAGCGCGTCTGCTTCCATGTAATCGGCGAATTTTAGCGTAACAAGGTTAAGAAATTTATCACCATTTCCCAGGAAATCGGCGACAATGATGTTATCGTATCCGCGATCGTTCAATTCGCACACAAGCGCACTTCCTATGAAACCGGCTCCACCGGTCACGAGAATTGTGTCAGATTCAAAAAGTCCCATGGTAAACGATCGGGTAAGCAATAAATTACGCGAATCAAGGCGATTCATCTAGATATTCAGCGAAAAGTCGAGGGGAAATATAGTTGTCTTACTTAAAAAAAGCATATTGCTTTTTCATAAAAACGGTAATTTCTCGTCAAATATGGTTATAGTCGTCTTGCTTGAGAAAAGCATTCTATCTAACGATACTTAGCAGAAAAATTCCCGTTTTTTTGGAATGGAGAGTGTGCTTTTTTCGGAGAAGATGACTATAAATAAGGTGCCCTTGTCAGATGTGGTACTATAGTCAAACTCCTTGACAAGCGCATTTAAATTTGCACATGAAGAGTAAATGGCATACTATACAACGGATTTGAAAAAAAGTGTGTTAAAATATGAAAGCACGCATACGGTAAAGGAAGCGAGCGAGACGTTTGGAGTGAGCGTGCGTGCCATATTCGAGTGGAAGAAGAAGTTGA
>JAISXS010000065.1 GCA_031270385.1 Puniceicoccales bacterium
CTTGTCGATCGGCAAAACTCCATTTAATTCGCTGTTCACGGTATCAATCGGTAAAAATTTTTCTCAAATGTTGCGCCAATTCTTCCTGAAATTTTGCGTAAAACTTTGCGTCCTGCTTGCCGATGACGAATCCAGCGGCAGCCGGATGTCCCCCGCCACCGAATTGTTTCGCGAAAAGATCCATGCGAAAATCCGCACTTTCCGAGCGTAAACTGCACTTCGTATAGGAATCGTGGAATTCCAAAAACGCGCCAACCATTACCCCATCGATCTTCCGTGTGTAGTTAACAAACCCCTCTGTCTCGAGGAGTTCGGCATTCGTTTCCCTAAAATCGTCGTCGACGACGAATGATGTACAGCATCTTCCGCCATCAAAAACCGCCATATTGTGTAAAAATCTTTCCAAAAGGCGATATTTTTGCAAGCTGTCGCGTTCGTATACTTTTCTGTAAATTTCAGAAATGCATACTCCCTTTTCCATAAGAACCTCCACGATTTGCACGGTTTCCATGGTGGTTGTGTCGTAGGCAAAGCGGTTGGAGTCGGTCATTATCCCCAAATACAACACCTCCGCTGTTTTTTTGTCGAAATCCACTCCCTCGCCAAGCAACAGCCGCGCTATCAACTGCGCCGTCGACGATGAATCAGGGTCGATTACGTTGTGTTCCGCGAAGCTGTTGTTGGAGATGTGATGGTCTATATTCAAATATGGAGTTTCGTATTTTGCAAAAATTTCGTTTCCAACGCGATTGAAGTTCGAGCAATCTACGCATATCAGCGGCAGCTTGGCGTCAAAATCTTTGCAATCTATCACATCATGTTCGTCAAAAAATGCGGATAAAATGTTACCATAGTCGTCATTTTTTACTATATGACACCTAATATTTTTCGCTGTCAAGACATTGCAAACCGCCAATTGGCTGCCAACGCAGTCGCCATCCGGTCGTACGTGACCAACAACGTTATATTCCCTGTGCTTGCTCAGAAGTTCCACTAACTTTACATTTTCCATTTTCAAGATTATCCAACATCCCGATGATATTTTGACCACGTGACATGGAGTCATCGTATCTAAAATTTAGTCGCGGGGAGAATTTCAGCCGTACCCGCTGAAATAGCCTATGGCGCAAAATTCCGGAAATTTTTTCCAAAAATTTCGTCGCCCCAGCGATGTCATCAGCCGTACCAAGCACTGAAAAATAGACATATGCATCGTGCAAATCCGGAGAAACCGAGGTTTCCGTTATGGAAATTTTAGCGGCAGAACCGCGAAATGCCGTATGCAACAACGCATTCAATTCCCTAAAAACAAGCTTATTCAGTCGTGTAATTCTCGGCGATATCATCACAAAGATGGTTGAATTTTTTGTACTTCGAAACACTCCACTATGTCGCCGGTTTCAAATGCGTCGAATCCGGAAACTACAATGCCGCACTCGAATCCGGCTCGAACCTCATTCGAATCCTCTTTCTGCCTTTTTATGGATGCAAATTTTCCCTGAAAAATGACCTCCTTTTTCCTGATCACGCGGGCAAATTTATCGCGCATCATCTTACCTTCCGTAACCATGCACCCAGCTATAACACTATTTTTTATATTGAAAATCTGGCGAACTTCGACCGCTCCAAGTTTATTTTCGTGCAATTCAGGATCCAGGCAGTCGGCCATCGCCTCCCGTACCTGATCGACGAGCTCGTAAATAATGTTGTGCTGGATTACTTTTACACCGAGCTGCTTGGCCAGCACCTGGGCATTTGCTTCAATTTTTACATTAAACGCAACAATCTGTGCTTTTGAGGCGTTGGCAAGGGTGATATCATTTTTACTTATATTGCCGACGCCGAAATCGAGGATGTTCAATTTGATTTTTTTGCTCTTTATTGTTCCTAGAAAATCGCGTAAGGCTTCCGCACTTCCGTGGACATCGGCACGCAAAATCACGTTCAAAAATTTTTCCTCAACGGCGGCGATAGCGGAAAATAGCTGATCTATATTGCTAATTTTTTGTTCGTGTCCGGATCTCGGCTTTGCACTTTCCTTCAAATCCACGGAATTTTCTTCCGATTTCTTGCGTGCCAATTTTTCAGTCCCTATAAATGTAAATTTTGCCCCAACTTCGGGAATGTCCGACCACCCGATGATGTTGACCGGCGTCGATGCAAATGCCTCTTTTATCTGCTCTCCGCGGTCGTTCACAAGCGATTTCACCTTGCAGTAGCACGGTCCACAAATTATGCAATCTCCAACCTTCAATGTCCCATCTTGTACGATCGCACTCGCAACTGCACCATGGCCAACTGCCATCTTTGATTCGAGAATCACGCCTTCGCCGTGGCCGGATGCATCGGCACGCAATTCCATAATTTCCGCTTGCAATCGAATCAGTTCCAGCAAATGGTCGATATTCGTTCCCTTAAGTGCAGAAATCGGTGCGCACAACACTTCTCCACCCCACTCTTCCGGCGTTATGCCACGCTGCTGCATCTGCTGTTTTACTCTATCGACGTTGGAGCCCTTGGAATCGATCTTGTTTATGGCGACTACAACGGGAATGTTGGCATTTTTAGCAAACTTCAACGCCTCGTCCGTCTGCGGCATGAATCCATCATCGGCGGCAACTACCAAGATTCCGATGTCCGTCATATTCGCTCCACGTTCCCGCATTTTGGAAAACGCGGCGTGTCCCGGTGTATCGATGAACGTTATTTTTTTACCCCCATGCTCTATCTGGTATGCTGCGACGTGCTGCGTTATGCCGCCGGCCTCCCCTGCTGCCACCCGCGCATTTCTAATCGTGTCCAGCAACGTGGTTTTCCCGTGGTCAACGTGGCCAAGTACGCAGACAACTGGCGGACGCTCGATGAGATTTTGGCCCTTTTTTTCCACAACCACCGGTTTTTTGGTAAATTGCCGCGCTTTCACT
The DNA here is from genome assembly GCA_031270385.1 of Puniceicoccales bacterium. GTDB lineage: Bacteria > Verrucomicrobiota > Verrucomicrobiia > Opitutales > JAIRKQ01 > JAIRKQ01. The sequence continues at coordinate 2,925 of JAISXS010000065.1, forward strand.
TCTTTGCCCTGCTCTGGCTTGGCAACTTCCAAAATATAGCCAAATTTTTCAGCGACGCTCTGGGCGATTGTAATGTCGATTTCCTGGTTCATTGACGCAAAGATATTCATGCTCATCAGCTTCGAAATCAGCTGAAACGGCTTGACATTCATTTGCGTCGCCAGTGCACGCACGACAACTGGCGGCTTAATTTCTATGGTTTGCAGATCCGACCGCTTCAATTGCGGCCTTTCTATTTTTTTCAGGAACGGCTTAAATTTTGGAGTGCTGACCTCGCAACGTTCCTCATTTTCCGCTAAAGTCATCGGTGTTTTTTGTTGATCCTTCTGTTGATCCGGTAAACGGACTTCCGGATCATCATCCCTTTTCTTTGGCTTATCGATGGAGCTCAGAGACACCATCAGCGGCTTTTTCTGTTTCTCAAATTTTTCGCGCCATTGACGTCGAGGCCGAGTACTCCGTCGCTCCACATCCGTCCGTGGAGCGGGATCAGCAATTTTTTGTGTCGAAACTTTTTCGTCACATCCATTTTCCGCAGAACCATCTGGAATTATACTCGTACTGACGGGGTCGCTAGGTACGCTGGCGGTGTGGGTTTCTTGGGCCTTCTCGATGTTTTCGTTGCTGACAGTTGTTTGCTCTTTGCCGACTTCCGGACCAACGACTGTGTCTTTTTCTTCAAATGTCAGGTTTTTACCGCCAATTTCCTCAACCAAAGCATCGGCATATACCGATGGTATCGAATTCGACGGCCCATTGACATTTAAGCCGCGTTCGCGCAGCAACCGAACAACGTGTTTGCTTGCCAGCCCAAGCTGTTTCGCCAACTGATATACTCTGACGCTCATTCTGTTTTTCTATTTCTTACAAAACTTTTGCACATTGTCCAACACCTTTTGCGCTTCGGCTTGCTCAAATCCAGAGTTTACTAGATCTTCCACCGACACACCATCGAAGGCGTCTATATCAGTTATACCTATTTCAACGAGCCTCTTTGCCTGACCGTCGCTCACTCCTGGGATACCATGCAACCCGGCTACCGCGCGTTCCAATTTTTCGACAAAATTTTCTGGGATAGCTGCATTTTCCCTGCTTATGTCAAGGCGCCAGTTCATCATTCGCGACGTAAGCTTAGCGTTTAACCCGCGTTTTCCAATGGCAACGGCGAGGTCTCCCTCAGAAACTTCGAAATAAATTCTCCTGCCATCGTGATCTATGCGGATGTTTTTTGGGATTGCTGGCTTCATCGCATCGAGGAGCAATTTTTCCGGATTGTCGCTATATCTTATGACATCAATTTTTTCGCCATTTAATTCTCGGACTATACTTTTTATGCGAATTCCTCTGGTTCCGACGCACGCTCCAACCGGATCGATATTTTTGTCATTTGTGTCGACGCAAACTTTTGTGCGATAGCCAGGCTCCCTGGCAATGCCTCTGATTGTGACGCTACCATCAGCTATTTCGGAGACTTCGATTTCCAGAAGGCGCCTCACGAAGTTTACGTGGCTCCTGCTCAGGATGAGCTCCGCATCACGGCTTGTCGGATCGAGTTTTAAAAGTAAGCAGCACACGCGTTCGCCAACGGAGAATTCTTCGCCTCTGATGCATTCCCTAGCCGGCATGATCGCCTCTGCGCCGTGTACGTCGACGTAAAAATTTCCGCTATCGGAATTCCGTACGATACCCGTAACTATGTCACCGACGCGCCCCTTAAAGTCGTCGTATAACCTCTTTTTTTCGAACGATCTTATGCACTGCATAATCGCCTGTCTAGTCGTCTGCGCAGCTATCCTACCGAGTAACGCTGGGTCGATCTCCTTCTCTATGACCGCTCCAACCTCTGCGGTGTCGTCAACGAGCAGCGCCTTACTGAGGTGAATTTGTGTCTTCGGATCACTCACAGAATCCACCACTTCAAAGATCGCCCAGGCTTGCAAATTTCCAGTTTTTGGGTTAATTTCTATGCGCACATCATGGCCAGCATTTACACTTTTCAGTGCTGCTAGGCGGATTGCTTCGCTGATCGTCTCTATCATATCCGAGCGGCTGATCCCCTTTTCCTTTTCCATGTACTCAAGTACTGACAATATTTGGCTACTAGTACCCATTAAACTACCCTTGAAATCGTCGATAATAAAAAAAGCGGGCAAGCCCACTTTGCAGTATCAAAAACTCACGGCTCTGAGTACTATTATTATAATCTTTGTCAACAATTTTAGCGCATATGAAAGCAGGTAGCAAGGTTCACCAACTCATTTGATATTTTTCGCAGTTTCTTTGTAAACCTCCCAAATCGACGATATGATTTGGAGTATGAGCTTATGACACTCATTCATGTCTTGTATACTCTCTTTGATTTTGCTTATGCTAGCTTGGTCTGCGGGGAAGGTATTACGAGCGGTATTCAAATCAGATCTAAGTTTGGACAGCTTACCTATGATTACTTTCTCCGCTTCTTTAGCGGCTCCCAGCAGATTTACACCGTTTCTCTCGACTCGCTTCAAAAATCTATTGATTGCACCTCCCTCGCTGCCGCCGGCTCCAGTACAGCCCGCAACACCGCTACCAATAGCACTGTTCATCACATGATTAGTGATATTCCCAACGGACATATTCGTCGCAGCTCGTTCCGTAGCTGCTGGTCTACCTTGACCTTGCACATCCCAGTCACCATTATTAACAACACTTGCGTCACCACTCATTTTTAAGCTCCTAACTCTAATTTTCTCGCAACCTATTCCGGACAGAAAAGTAGTCAATAAAAAAATTGGATTTTTTGATTTTTCCCAATTATTTTTCCAATTAATGTTGACTGTTCGGAAAAGTGAATAAGTGTGACGAAAATGGGAATGGCTGATTCTAGCGCATCTAAAAGGTATTTGGGCGTTTTTGCGCTGACAATGATTAATTTTGCGGCAATCATGAACCTGCGAAACCTACCACTGCTGTCGTTTTATGGTTTGGGAATGATATTTTTCTACTTGGTCGCCGCGCTGTTGTTTTTTATTCCGGCGGCACTGATATCGGCGGAATTAGCGTCCATTTTCGACGAAGAAGGCGGACTATTTGCCTGGGTAAGCCATGCCATTGGAGAACGGGCGGCATTTGTTTGCGGATGGATAAGCTTCATAACAACCGTCACTGCGCTAACTATGACAATCATTTTCCTGGCAAAATCAATGTTACTGGCAGTAATTCCGGTGGAGTCACAGAACAAAGGCGTCGTCTGCGCGGCCGTTATTTGCGTGGTATGGACAGCAACTTTTCTCGCCCTAAAAGGGATAAATTTCACGAGTAAAATCGTTTCAGTAGCGTCCACCGTCGGGACGATGCTACCGGCGTTTCTCTTGGTGGCACTTGGAATCTATTGGTGGTGCTCCGGAGATGCAATAGCGATGGACACATCACCGCAGACGATTTTGCCAGATTTCTCTAATTTCTCCAACGTTTCGTTCATAACTGGTGTGATGTTTGGATTCGCTGGTATAGAAATGTCGGCTTACTACATAAAAAATGTAAAAAATCCAAGAAAAACATATCCGCGTGCGATTTTTTTGGCAACTGGAACAATATTGCTCGTTTCCCTGCTGGGTTCATTGGCCATAGCCGTCGTCATACCGCGCAGTGAAATTTCCATAGAGGCAGGCGCAATGCAAGCGATAGTTGTTGTGCTCGAAAGCATGGGTCTTGGCAGAGTTTCACAAACCATCAGCTCCCTAATGCTCATCGGAGGGACTGCTTATATTTTTTCTTGGATAGCCGGTCCCGCCATGGGTCTCTACGCAACGCGCAACGACGGATTTTTGCCAAAATTTTTGCTAAAAACTAATGCCCGTGGAATGCCCGTAGCAATTCTCGGCGTTCAAGCTGCTCTGGTCACAATACTTGCTATTTTATCGCTATTCGTCCAGTCGACTGATCTTTTTTTCTGGATAATCGACGTGACATCCTCGGTCATGATGCTGATGCTGTACGCGTGCCTGTTCATTTCCGGCATAGTACTTCGCTACAAAATGCCGGAGGCAAACAGACTTTACAAAGTACCCTGGGGAAATTTCGGGATGATTTTGTTAGCCTGCGTCGCAATAGCCAATGTAATTTTTTGCATGATTACGTCATTTTTTATTCCGAATGATTTGCAAGACAAAATGTCCCAATCGAGATTCGCCTGTGTGGTGTCAGTGCTGACTCTCCTACTACTCGGCCCGGCGCTAATTTTTACATTGCGCAGACAAAAGCCCTGTACGAAAGGGTAGTTTATACTCGATTGATAAAAATTTCGAAAGTTTTGGTTGATTTTTTTTAGTAGCAATTTATTAGTGTGGATTGCTAAAGAACAAACTTTATGGCCCATTTAAAACTTTTAGTTACAAAGCGTAGTGAATTTGGACGCGGTTCGATGAAGCGGTTGCGGACATCCGGCAGTGTTCCGGCTGTGGTGTACGGCCACTCCGGGACAACGGCATTAACTGTCAACGAAAAGGAATTGCGGACGATGCTAAAGCAAAAGGGACACTTGGCGGCGTTGGTTGATATCAGCATAGACGGCGGAATCACATTGCTGTCCGATATCGCCGATATTCAAAAAAATCCGGTAACGGACGAGCTTCTTCACGTAGATTTCCACGAAGTTCTGCAGACGGAAAAGATGACGACTGTGGTCCCATTGGAATTCTTTGGAGAATCCGTCGGTGTGAAAAATAACGGTGGAGTCCTTGATATCGCCAGGCACGATGTGAGCGTACGATGCCTACCGGCAGACCTTCCGGCTGTCATACGCGTCGACATAGGCGGCCTCGATATCGATGATATCATTCACCTGAGTAACCTTCAGGTGCCAGCCGGCGTGGAATTGATCGGTGATCCTTCGACACCAGTTGTTTCCTGCATATCCGTGACCGTTGGCGTCGAAAGCGGTGTAGCGGTGGGTGGTGCAAAGGCGGAAGAGGGAGTGAAGGCAGAGGCCGACAAGAAGGAGACCAAAGCCTAAGCCTAGCACATGGCGTATGGCCTCATAGTTGGCTTGGGGAATCCAGGCGTAGAATATGCTGTTACGCGCCACAATGCTGGTTTTTTGGTCATTGATGCGTTTGCCAACAAAAGTGGCCTGCGGTGGGTTTTGGACAAAAAACATTGCGCTTGGACGGCGAAACGTTTCAGAAATAGTACTAGTCTAATCCTAGCGAAGCCTACGACGTTTATGAACGAAAGCGGGACCGCAGTGTCGAAACTTTGCGGATACTATAGGGTTCCTCCGACGAAGGTTGTAGTTGTTTATGATGACATAGCGTTTCCCGTAGGTGACTTCCGCATCCACCAAAGAGAAGGGACTGGCGGGCACAACGGAGTGGCGGACGTTTTGTCAAAAATTGGCGGCGGGTTCGTGCGATATAGGATCGGTATCGGCGCAAAAACTAACAAGCAAATGGATTTAAAAGATCATGTCGTAGGACGATTTTCAGAGGATGAGTTAAAAATCTTGCAAAATAAAATGTCGGAAATTTTGGACTGTTTGCAGCTACTGCTTGACAAAGGAACAGAACATGCCATGAATCTAGCGAATCGGAAATTTTTTTATGGGTGACACGAGGAAATATGCTGCGAGTTTTGTGCTGGACATGCGCGGGTGCACAGATACCGTTGACACTGTGATTGGCAAGCTGTCTAGCGTTATTACCAGCCTCGGCGGGGAAATCTCAGCTACGGAGAATCTCGGACAAAAACGGTTTGAGCGCAAAATTGACAGAAGCTTCCCGAGCGGCGTATACGTGCAGATTTTATTCGCCGGGGCTCCAAAAATAGTTGACGGGATCAAGTCGAAACTTCGCTTGGACAAAACGATAAATAGGGTACTTGTGGAATCCGTAAGGTAGATTTTTGCCATGGCGTCGTTTAACAAAGTAATTTTGATGGGAAATCTCACGCGCGATCCGGAGGTTAGGATCACGCAACATGGCGTAACCATATGCAAATTTGCTATCGCCGTGAGCAGGCAATCAAAAGCATTGGACGGAACGTCGAGGGATGAAACGGTATTCATCGACGTTGATGCTTTCGGCAAGCACGGGGAATTGATTGCGAAATATTTTACAAAAGGACGTCCAATTTTGCTGGAAGGTCGTCTGAGAATGGATCAGTGGGAGACGCAGTCCGGTGAAAAGCGAAGCAAGCTTGGCGTTGTTCTGGAAGGGTTTCAGTTTGTCGGTCCGCGCGGCGAAGATGACGCTAGCCAAGAGTCGTCGAATACAACGACCTCTGGCCGTCCGGTCTCTGAACTTGTAGAGGATTTATCGCAGGAGAAAGTAAAGAAAAGTAAAAGGCCTGACGTCGACGCACGAATTGACGAGGATGTGCCGTTTTAACGAAAGATTTTACAAATTATGGCAACGACCGAAATATTATTACTAAAACATGAGAAAAACCTTGGATCGGAAGGTGATCAGGTCAAGGTTAGGGCCGGTTATGCCCGCAATTACCTGCTCCCAAACGGAATTGCGCTGCTACTAACCCACGCCACCAAAAAGCAAATAGAATCTCTAAAAAAAGCTAAGGAAATGCGGGAAAAGCACGACCTCGAACACGCACAGGAATTGGCGGAACGCCTATCCCATATGTCGTTGGCAATCGTGGTCAAAACCGGCGAAAGCGGCAAGATGTTCGGGGCTGTCACGGCAAACGAAATTTGCGATCATTTGGCGAAAAGCGGTATTAGCATAGACAGAAAAAAGATACATTTGCCGGCACCAATAAAAGAAGTCGGTCGCCATAAGGTTTCCGTAAAATTGCACCCTACTGTGTCGCTTGACATAGCGTTGGATGTTGTCTCGGAAAACCCAATAGCGTAGGTACTTCCAGCGTTCGGCATGGAAGTGGGCTAGCGTGTCATGGCTGTGAATTTTGGCAAAAAAACCAGAAAAAGTGTTGATTCGGAGCAGTTGATTGGTCGCGCTCGGCCGCACAGCGAGGATTTTGAGCAGGCTGTCCTCGCGTGCTGCATAATGGAGGGCGGACAGGATAGTGTGACGTTGTGCATACAGAGTAAAATAACTGCTAATTCGTTTTACTTGCCCGCCCACAAGGTTCTCTGGGAGGCGATCGTTGCCATCTATGACGAAGGACTTCCGGTCAACGAAATTTTTCTGGCCGAGCGCCTGAAATCCGTCGGAAAATTGGAGCCGATCGGCGGGATAGATTTTATCAATAGAATATGTGATAGGATTGACACGCCGGCACACATTGCGCACTATGTAAAGCGTGTACGCGACCTTGAGCTTGTCAGGCGTGTCGTCGCGGCGTCAATGACCAATATTGAGCGAGCATACAGCGAGGCGGAAAATCTCGATGATTTCATAGAAAAAGCAGAGAATGAAATTTTTTCCATAAGCTCCGATCGCGTTTCCGACGGTGCCGTTCCTATAAAAAAGTCAATTGATTCTGCCGTCAATACTATCCAATTGATGCTCAATAACCGTGGTGAACTAACTGGACTATCGTCAGGATTCACAGATCTCGACAGAATAACATTTGGGTTTAGGCAGAGTGAAATGGTAGTCCTGGCAGCTAGGCCATCCATGGGAAAAACTAGCCTCGCTACGAATATTGCGGAGAATGCCGTTCTACCGCGCAAGGGTCGTACACCGATCGGCGTGCTATTTTTTAGCCTCGAAATGAGTTCGGAGCAGCTCGCTATGCGTATGCTATGCGGTCGAGCTGGCATAAACATGACGAAATTGCACGACGGTTTCATTTCCCACAGCGCCAACGATTCCCTCTATGCAGCGGCAAAGGAAATCCAATCGTCTCCATTGTGGATCGACGAATCGACAAACATCGCAATTTTGGAAATGCGCGCCAAAGCACGTAGGATGTGCAGCAAAGAAAAAATTGGGCTCATCATCATCGATTACCTACAACTCATTTACGGCGACAATAGGGTGCCGAGGGAACAACAGATCTCCGAAATTTCACGGGGAATAAAGGCGATGGCCAAAGAACTAAGGATTCCAGTAATTGTTCTGAGCCAATTGAATCGCGACTCTGAAAAAGAAAAACGCGTACCGAAATTATCAGATCTGCGGGAATCTGGTGCGATCGAACAGGACGCAGATTTGGTCTTGATTCTGGCGAAGCAAGCCGCCTGCGACGACGACGGCGAAGGACAAACAAACGGAGACGTCATCATTCGGGATTTAATCGTTGCAAAACACAGAAACGGCCCTATTGGTGTCGTTCAGTTGGCATTCGTGAGGAGTCTAACGAAATTTGAGAACTATGTCGATGAAAAAATTTGTGAATAAAATTACAACAAGAACAAAGCATGCATTGGCACTTGTGCTGGTTTTGGTCTCGTGCAATTGGTGTCCGCGTGCGGCCGCCGAGACAATGCCGAGCATAGTCAGGAGCATAGAGTATAGATACGAAGGAAATGAGCCAGGTGTAAATCACGAAATAATTGAATCTCGCGTGCAATTAAAAGTCGGGCAAGAGTTTTCCGTTCTTTTGTCGGATTCTTCCGTGAAAGCGCTCTATGCCAGTGGAATGTTCGACAATGTTTCCATAAAAGTCGATGAAATAAGCGGAAGCAATGATTGTAAGGTTGTGTTTACGTTAACACCGAGGGCACAGATTCAATCCATTGACTTCACCGGTAACAAAGGGATCGAATCCAAATCTCTTCGGAAAAAATTGAGCTCAAAACCCGGCATGAGCATGGCCCATGGAATTCTGAAATCGGATGTTGGAGCGCTGACAAAATTTTACAATGACAAAGGATACCCGTACGCGGAGGTGTCATATTATATCGATAACGCTCCGGAGTTGGGTGAAGTGAAAATTGTTTTCGTGGTTTGCGAGGGTGAAAAGTTACGCGTTGGAAAAATTACATTTCCCGGCAATGATGTTGTAAAAAAATCCGAATTGCTGGAGGCAATGCGCACGCGAAAATGGACGCTACTTTCATTTTTTAGAAAATTAGGGGTATATCGTCCCGATGATTTCGCTGCCGACATTGATGCACTAAAGATCGTTTTCAAAAATCACGGATACCTTGACGTCGAAATCAATGCGACAGACGTCACCTACACTCGACGAAAAAACGTCCTTGACATATGCATACCGGTGACTCCAGGTCAGAAATATTACATCGGTAACGTTTCCATTAAAGGTAACAAGTTGTATACGGCCGACCAAATCAAGGCCGTAATGGCCGTGAAGCCGGATGATGTTTTTTCGCTGGCCAAAGTCGATGCTTCAATCGATGGGATAATGAACCTATACGGAAAGGATGGCTGTGTAAATACTGGCGTGCATACTGATAGGAGGGCGAATCTCGAGTCCAACAAAATAGACTTGGAATTTGAGATCGATGAATCCGACAGGTGTTTTGTCAACGAGGTGGAAATTCGGGGAAATTCCAAAACGAAAAACAAAGTAATTCTGCGCGAACTGACGTTGGCTCCTGGCGATCCATTTGATATCGTTAGAATGAAAATTAGTCGCGCAAGGTTGTTAAATACAGGATGTTTTTCCTATGTGGATGTTTCTCCGATTGACACGCCAGTCCCGGAAAGAAAGGATTTGCTTGTTGAAGTCAAGGAAGCTGATACTGGCAAATTTGGCAGCGGAGGCGGCATTAGCACCGGCGGAGAGATTGTTGGATTTGTGGAATTCAGTCAAAGAAATTTCGATATACATAGCGAAAATAAGAAATTTCAGGGAGCCGGCCAAAAATTTCGTTCGTACCTGCAGGTCGGAAAACATTCCATATTTGTCGACCTAAATTTTGAAGAACCGTGGTTGTTCGATCGCGAGCTCGCCGTTGGTACGAATTTGTACTTTCATAAAACAAATTATGACAATAAATTTAGGGATTATTCCGGGGCCCACTACAATGAGGATCGCATCGGAGGGGAAGTGTACGCGCGAAAGAATATCTACGAGCTCTGGGACGCCCGGTTGTCATACAAATTAGAAAATGTCAAAATTTACAATATCTCTAGAGGGGCACCGCAGTGTTTCTTCGATGAGGAGGGAAACAATTTAATTTCGAAAGTGACACTTTCACTCGAACGTGATACGCGTGACAATCTTATATATCCGACAACTGGCTCAAAAATTGGTATTGATACGGAGTTTGCCGGTGGACCACTTTTTGGTTCAACGAAATACATAAAGTTCAGTACGTCTGCTGTCAAACATTGGTTGGTATCAGACACTGCTGAGCAGGTATTTTCCGTAATTGGAAGGACAGGTACGATAATGCCCTACTGTGGCGACACAACGCCATTTTTTGACAGATTTTACCTTGGTGGATCGAACTTCATGAAGGGGTTTAAGGCCCATGATATCGGTCCGAAGGAAGGTGATACTGGAGTTGGCGGGAATACGTTTGCCTACGGCTCCACGGAGTATTGCATAAAGCTTGCTGAGCCACTGAGGATATACTTCTTCGCTGAGGTGGGATTTGTAAACGAAACGCAGTGGAATTTTTCGACGAAGCGTTACAACACTGATGCCGGCGTTGGTCTAAAGATATCCATAATGGGCATGCCACTTCGGCTGGATTTTGGGTTCCCTATCCACGGAGAAGGTGACAACAAGCATGGAATGCGCTTCAACTACTCTTTCGGTGTCGCGTTTTAGGCTCTGATTTCCCGCGCACCTGCACCTGCCGCACTGGCTTGCTAATTATAAATTTCGGCTCCGACTTTTTTTCGAGTGCGTCGCTGTCGATCACGATTTCGGAAATTTTGTCATTCTGGGGAACCTTGTACATTACGTCTAGCATCAAACTTTCTAACATGGAACGCAGTGCTCTAGCGCCGGTTTTCATTTTGACAGCTTGTTTGGCGATTTCAGCGACTGCATCGTCCGTAATCGTCAATATCACTCCATCCAACGCCAGTAGACGGCGATATTGTTTTATCAATGCGTTTTTCGTGCTCAAAAGCACATGGCGTAGTTCATCTTCCGTCAATTCGTCTAGGACGGAGATCGCTGGCAGTCTTCCAATGAATTCTGGGATGAGACCGAATTTTACTAAATCTTCCGGCTGAACATTTTTTATCAACTCCTCGGATTTTTCATGACCCTTGAACTCCGGCGTCACTCTGAATCCGAGAACTGTTTTCCCGACGCGTTCTTTTACAATTTTATCCAAATCAATGAACGCGCCGCCGCAGATAAACAGGACATTTTTCGTATTAATTTGGGCATATTCTTGTTCGGGGTGTTTGCGGCCACCCTTCGGTGGAACATTGCACACGGTGCCTTCCAAGATTTTTAACAACGCCTGCTGTACGCCTTCCCCAGAAACATCCCGTGAAATGGAAACATTTTCCGTTTTTCTCCCAATTTTATCGATTTCGTCAATATAAATTATTCCGCACTCTGTCTTCTTTATATTGTAATCCGCTGCTTGCAAAAGGCGCAGTATGATGCTCTCCACGTCGTCACCGACATACCCAGCTTCCGTCAGAGTCGTCGCGTCCGCTATGGCAAACGGTACGTCGAGCGCTTTAGCAAGCGTCTTCGCCAGCAAAGTTTTCCCGCAGCCAGTGGGCCCAATTAGGAGAACATTGCTCTTCTCTATTTCAACATTCGCGAGATCATCTGGGATTTTTATGTTTTTTTTATCCCCATCTCCAACGATGGAACCATCGGCCATCAACCGCTTATAGTGGTTGTAAACAGCAACGGACAGTATCTTTTTCGCGTGATCCTGGCCGACAACATTCTCGTTTAAAACATCGGTAAGCTTCTTCGGCGAAACCATACTGAAATTAAATGGTTCGTCCCTTTGCTCTACTGCCGACAAAATTTTCCCGCCATTTTGTTTTGCGGCATCATTTGGTTGTTCCGTAACCCCAAAACGCCGTAAAAAATCGTGTCCCAACGCCTGCACGCATTTCGCTATGCAACTGTCGCAGATAAAAACTCCATTTGGGCCGGCAACGAGTTTGTCAACCGTAAGCTGAGAAGACCCACAAAATGAACACTTGCTTAAATTTGCCATATTCTACGTCTCATGGACAGAATGACCACAGCAGAAATCGTCGTAATTCAGGGCCACGATGGAAGGTCCACATTCCTCATTGCCATAAACGATAACGAAAGGCGGAGACTTCTCTCTTTTTTCTTTTGTCATTCCTATGTTACGCTTTCTCAAAACGACTACTTTACCTGATAGCGCACAAACCGCTTGACCTTGATGTTTTCGCCGATCTTTGCGATCATTTGAGTGATATACTCGCCGACTGAAATTTGCTGATCCTTAACAAATGGCTGACTAAGCAAGCACACTTCATCGCGCCACTTCGCCAATTTTCCTTCCACTATTTTTTCAACGGCATTGGATGGTTTACCAACGCATTGCCCCGCGGCGATGTCCCTTTCTCTGGCCTCCACGTCGGTTGGAATTTCATCTGCCGAAACGTACAGCGGTGCCGTCGCCGCGACGTGTACGCAGATATCTTTCGCAAGGTTGTGAAATTCCTCGTTTTTCGCGACAAAATCCGTCTCGCAATTTAGTTCTACCAGAACCCCTATGCGACCGCCACCGTGAATGTACGACTGGATTATTCCTTCTGAAGCTTCGCGGCCAATCCTTTTTGCGGCATTGGCGACTCCTTTTTTTCTCAAAACCGTTACTGCTTCTTCCATGTTGCCATTGGATTCTACGAGGGCCTTCTTGCACTCCATCATACCGGCGCCTGATCGCTGCCGCAGTTCGTTAACCATTTTTGCACTAATTTCTGCCATGACAAACTCCTTTATTTCGTGGTATCGTTGGCTGAGGCGTCCGTCGTCGAACCGGACACCATTTCATCGACAATGTTTCGTGACATCGAGACTTCTGGAACTATTTTTACCAAATCATCCGCGGATAAAAGTTTCTTCTTTGTCGACCTGCGTTCTCCGCGAATAGTTATTCCCTCTTGCACACCTTCCAAAAACAGACCAACTATCATCCTTATCGCCTTGGCTGAATCGTCATTGCACATTATTGGATAGCCTACGGTCGTCGGGTCAGAATTAGTGTCCACTATTGCAACGACGGGGATCCCTATTTTTTTAGCTTCGGCAACGGCGATGCGTTCATGCGAGACATCGACAACGAACAGCGCCTCCGGTAATCCTTCGATTTGCATCAATCCTTCAAACCCACCATGCATGCGGTTCATTTCGCGACGGACAGCGGCACCTTCTTTTTTGTACATTTTGGCAATTTCTCCGGATTCCTCCATCTTTAAAAATTTTCTGTACTTATTCAAGCTACGCTCAATTGTCTGAAAATTCGTCAGCGTACCCCCAAGCCATCGATTGACGCAGAATGGCATCTCCAAAGACATCGCACCTTCCCTTATCACTTCCTTCGCCTGCTTTTTCGTTCCGACGAACCAGACATTACCGCCGCCGGCAACGATATTTTTTGCAACCTCACATGCCCTTTCCACTTGGTCGCAGGTTTTTACCAAATCGATGATTGTTATACCATTGCGATGATCGAAAATATACGGGCAGGTCTTTGGATTCCAGCGCCTCTTCTGGTGGCCGATGTGCACTCCGGCTTCGAACAATTCCTGTGGTGAAGTTCTCATATACTAACCTCCGTTCCGCAAGTTCGCGAACCATTCGCAGAACAAGCATCCTTGGATCAATTGGCAGAATTAATAATTAGTCTGGACGCTGCATATAAAATCGGTATTGACAAGGTTTTTTTGAAAAATTTTCACAAAACCAATGATAATCGGCATAGAAAGTTCGTGCGACGAATCGGCAGTCGCCATATTTGATGTCACGCGGGGCATTATTTTTGAAGAAATCGCGTCGCAAACAGAATTGCACAGCGAGTATGGTGGCGTTGTTCCAAATTTGGCTTCCAGGGAGCATGTCAAAAATTTCATTCCTTTGTTTCAAGATTTGAAAAACTTCGGCGTTGATGGGGTAAGACTAGTTGCCGTGACGACGGAACCTGGTTTGCCCGGGTGCGTAAATATCGGTGTTGCTGCCGCAAAGGCAATGTCACTAGTTTTGAATGTTCCAAGCGTTGGAATCAACCATCTCCACGGCCATTTGTTTTCGCCATTCATTCCGATTCATCGCGATGATCCGAAGCATTTTTTTGAAAATTTTACGAAATATTTGCCGCATCTTGGACTGCTCGTTTCCGGGGGGAATACGGTTTTGTTCGAAATTTCGGAAAACATCGAAGTTAGAGTAATAGCTGAAACAGTGGATGACGCCGCCGGAGAAGCTTTCGACAAAGGTGGAAAATTACTCGGCCTACACTATCCCAGCGGACACCTCATGGAAAAATTTGCAAAATCCGGCGACAGCACCAAATATCACTTTCCGCGGGCATTTCAGGATAAGTCCACCATGAAATTTAGCTTTTCCGGCCTAAAAACCAGTCTGAAGTACTTCATTGAAAAATTCAGCGAAAACATCGAAGACTACATGGACGACATTTGCGCATCGTACCAAGAAGCAATCATCGACGCTCTGGCAACGAAATTTGGGCACGCGATCGGGGAATACCCGTATTGCAAAAGTATCGGAATTAGTGGCGGAGTTTCGAACAATCGTTCCCTGGCTGACAGAATATCGAACCTGGCAAGAAAATTTGACAAAAAATTTGTTATGCCGGCAAAACACCACAGCGGAGACAACGGGGCCATGATTGCCTTTGCAGCGTATGTATATGGACCTGCCAGGTAATGACGCGTTACCTGTCGGTAAACCAAAATGCGCATTTGTTAAAAAATTAATACGTAAAAACCCTCCCAAGCAAGGTGTCTTGCGCATTTAACGGAATCTTATTGAAAAATTTAAATTGACATTTTTCGCGTAATGTATTGTGGTTTGCAGATCTTTTCAAAAAAAAGTAATTTTATATTGAAAAAAAGACACCATGTCCGAAATAAAAACAAACAAACAAATCACAAACTACAACGCGGATTGGCGGCAAAACGAGACCGGCGCCACTGATATGCGTAACAGTACTTTAATTTTGATCACGGAAAAAACGTCACGAATTGGTGGTGCGGAAACGGAAAGAGTTGGTGGAAAGCAAGTTAGCGGACGCGGAATAGGTGTTTGCGACAAAGTAATGCTGGGCATCAACGAAGGCAAGGGAATGTTGAGTAAAATAAAAAACGAATCAAAGGAAATTGATGCTAAAGTTGAAAAAGGTGAACAACTTTTATAGCCGTCACACTCAGCAAAGGCATCTTATTCAACGATACTTGGTGGAGAAGTTCTCCTTTTTATAAAGGAAAACACGTCCCTCTCAAGTGAAACAGCTATAGATAAATTTCTAAAATTTTCCGAATTCATTGGAAAACAGATAGACGAACTCAACAATAAACCCGAATCGCTTTGTAAAAGATTTCCGAAAAAATCCTATAACGAAGAAGGTGTGCGCGAAGAATTCGCAAACCAAGTCTTAGAATTGAAAAAACAGTGGGAAGATGGCGCAAAAATATTAGAAGTAGCAACGATTGCCATTTTGGAAGAGACGTGCGCTAATTCTCGAAAAATTGCAAAATTAGCCAAAGATAGTCAAGGCTGTCTCAACGAAGGCATGAACCTTTTGCCTGAATTTGAATCGCTGACTGATGAGCATGCGGCCACATCTTGTTGTTCGAAGATTTTGGCGTACAATAGTGACGTAGAGCACATCAGACACGACAACGCCATAACTATTAAAAAGAGGGAGAATGTTTATAAAGAAACTTATGGGACCGTTGATTTGTTTAAAGAGAGGATCGCTGAATTTAAGGATAAAATGTTTAAATGGATACAAAATACGGATAATTTGAAGAAGGTGACAGACGCGCTGCACGCTCAATTTTCATAATTATAGTTGTTTTATTTGAGAAAAGCATCTATATAACAATATTTGTCGGAAAGATTCTTGTTTTTTGGAACACAGAGGATGTGCTTCTCTGAGTAGGGTGACTGTGTCTCACCTGAGAAAGGCGTGTCTTTCATAAAAATGGTGATCTCTCGATATATAATTGTCACACCCGACAAGGGTATCATATCCAACGATACTCAGCAGGCAGAGTTTTCCTGTTTGCAAAAAAAAGCACGCCCTTTTCAGATGAAACAGCTATAGTTATCTTACTTGAAAAAAGCATTCTGATCTAACGATGCTCAGCAGCAAAGTCCCTGTTTTTTGGAATGGTTATAAAACGGTCCTAGTTTTTTTAGCATAAAGCATAAAAAAAATTGACATTATGACTAATTTAAGTGTATTGCTTTTTATTACAAAGGAGAAAACATGGGCAATACTGTTGACAATCAAACCAGCAATCAAATGCTAAATGATGAAAATTCAATAAATAGAAAAAATCGCGAGATTCCGCAAATTCGGAATACGCCAAGAAATTTATGGCTTGGTCAGAATTCGGCGGGAGACAATTTTAATGACAAAAAAAAGAATCTTATCGAGTCTGAGATTTTGGAAATTGACGGCGATCATACGCCAAATTCCAGTAGCGCCACAATTGGTGACTATAGTCCATCGACCACGGAAAAGCACGAAAACTCCGAGCTTAAATTGAAAGAATATGCACACGAACGGCTGAATGGACCAAGTGTCGATGATATTCGTAGCAGTGGAGTGATTGGGGAAGAAATCGGATCCGGAACATATGGACGTGTCTTAGCGGGAACCGTTTTGGTTGACGGTGTGACGTACCATTATGCGAAAAAGGAGATATACGATTCAAGTTGTGTTAAGACTGCCAGAAACGAGATTAACGTAAATGAACACCTGAGAGATAGCATTCAGAGCTCCCTCCAAAACGAAAATCAAGAATGTTTTTTTACAATAAGCTCGCAATTTATCACAAGATGTATTGGTAGTGGAAAAAACAATTTGGATCTTTTTATGGAAAGGGTCCCTGGAAAGTCACTGGAAGATGTGATTAAAAGCGGTGATTTAGAGAAAAACAACAGTGCTGCCGTCGCTGGAGCGAGAGTTGGCGTGGCAGATGGAAATGAGATTAAGCGCAAAATAATGTTAATTGCAGCTCAGATATCGGCTTCCCTCGCCGTTTTACACAAAAATAACGTTGTTCACCGAGATTTGAAATCATCAAACGTAATGTATAATGACAGTGAAGGAACCATAAAATTGACAGATTTCGGAATTAGCCACATAATGAGTAGTGTATATGATTCGACTCCAAATCTTGCCACATATTGTGCCTCCCGCGAAGAGTGGTTACTTTTAGAGTGGTTACTTTTAAATAGAGACAACGGTTCAGATAAAATCGCTGAATATTATAATAGCATAGCACACGCCGCGACAGACGTATACGGGTTTGGCATGAATTTGATAGGACTTTTATTTGGGCAAGAAGGAGCGAATTTACTCATAAAGCAATTTTGTGAGGGATATTTTTTGCCCTTTTCCTTTGCGGAAAACATAAAAAAGAGGGAGAAGTTTCTGGAAAATTTGCGCCCCATTTTGTGCAAGTTGAATAATAGTCGCCCGGCTCCATTGAGGTACACGAACGATCAGTTAGATTTAATACACAGCATTATTTTGCGTTGCATGCACGAAGATCCAACGCAAAGGCCGACCGCTGCTCAGGTCGCCTATGTGTTGGAAATGCTTGCCGCCGGGGTAGGAGAGAACACTGAACCTGTTTGTGTAAAAGCCCACACTGACCTCCCAACAGATCCAACGCGAAGTCTGACGCATGCTCAGTTTGACTATCTGATGGAAATGATTGCTGCCGCGAATAAGGTTGAACATGTTTGGAAAAGTGCCTGTTGTGATCGCCCA
>JAISXS010000020.1 GCA_031270385.1 Puniceicoccales bacterium
ATATCTTGCCTCTTTTCTCTTCCCTTGGCGATGCACTTTACCATGCTTTTTTGTGCCTTTCTTAACCGGAGCTGCTATATATAGCTATCTTGCCTGAGAAAAGCATTCTGTATGACGATATTTAGCAGAAAGATTCTTATTTTTTGGAATAGAGTGTGTGCTTTTTTCGGGGAAGATGACTATACTCACCCAATTCGATAAACTTCGTCCTTTTCCTTTGTCCGGATTGACGGATCCTACGGCTGTACCAACCAAAAGCACAAAATTGTCAATAAATTTATGTCGCCGTTGATATTATAAAAGTTTTTGCATTGAAATTTGTCAATTTTTGCATTCAATTTGCATCGCCGTGAATTGAAAGAGGATAGAATGGCAATTTCGAAAAACGAAAACAGCGAATTGCTCGGCGGTAAGATACAGACACAGGATCTCAAGTCGCGCATAAAAGAGTCAATTATAAAACATTTGCAGTTCGATCTCGCGAGAAATCAAGGAACTGCAACCCTCCGCGATTGGTGGATCGCCACGTGTCTGATGGCGAAGGAGATGATAATGTCGCAGTTCATAAGAACGCAGCGGACACATCACGCCACAAATACGCGCAGGGTGTATTACATATCCATGGAATACCTGCCGGGAAGACTACTAAAAAACAATTTGGTAAATCTCGGAATTCTCGAAGAAACAAAAAAGGCACTAGAGGTCCTCGGCCAGGACCTTACAGAAATAGAAAACGTCGAACCTGACATGGGACTCGGGAACGGTGGTCTCGGCAGACTAGCGTCGTGCTTCCAAGATTCGCTTGCGACTCTCAATTACCCGGCCGTTGCCTATGGCATCCACTATGAACTTGGGCTGTTCAAACAAAAATTTGTCGATGGGAAACAGGTGGAAAAGCCCGATAATTGGCTGTTTTCCGGAACTCCATGGCAAGTCTGCCGCGCTGAAAACACGCAGAATGTAAAACTTTTTGGCAATGTCGAATTCTGCTACGACAGGCTAGGTCGCCTAAAACCGACGTGGAAAAATTATGAGATCATACAGGGAATTCCATGGGACATTTCAATAACGGGGTATAAGTCCGAAACCGTGAATTTCATGCGCCTATGGGAGGCCCGAGCAGCGGTCGAATTCGATCTCAAGATGTTCAACGAGGGAAAATTTTTCGAAGCAATGGAGGAACAAACAAAAAATGAGACAATTTCCAAAGTCCTCTATCCTAATGATTCCACGGAGGACGGAAAAACATTACGTCTCACACAGCAGTATTTCTTCGTGAGCTGTTCAATCCAAGACATAATTCGCAGATTTAAAAACGGGAATAAAAACTTCGACATTTTCCCAGAAAAAATAGCCATTCAATTAAATGATACACACCCGATAGTTGCCATCGTAGAATTGCTGCGCATACTCGTTGACGAAGAGGATTTTTCGTGGGAAAAGGCGTGGAGCATTTGTACGCAGACGTTTTTCTACACAAATCACACCCTACTCCCGGAGGCGTTGGAAGAGTGGAACGCAGGGCTGTTCGAACATCTTCTTCCTCGGCATTACCAATTGATTTGCGAAATCAACCGCAGATTTTTGGAGGAAGAGGTTGAGAAGAAGTGGCCCGGAGACGATTCCAAAAAACGGGCACTATCGATAATTGCCGGCGATGGCAACAAAGTCGTACGCATGGCATACCTCGCCGCCGTGTGCTGCAAACGCGTAAACGGTGTGGCGGCCATGCATTCGGAATTAGTAAAAAGTTTGCTATTCCCTCTGTTCCACGAATTGTATCCAATGAAGTTCACAAATGTCACAAATGGGGTGACACCGCGAATGTGGATACGCTGTTGCAACCCGAATCTGTCGAAACTATTGGACAGGGCAATCGGATACGAGTGGACGGCGGATTTGTCAAAATTAAGGGAACTGGAAAAATTTTCAGAAGACGCAGTTTTCCAACAAAAGTTTTTAGATGTCAAAAAGCTCAACAAAATAAACCTTACCAGGAAGATAGCTGATTTGTGCGCCATAGAAGTTGATCCAAATTCCCTTTTCGACGTTCAGATCAAGAGATTGCACGAATACAAGCGGCAACACCTCAACCTGCTGCACATACTCAGTTTGTACAGGCGTGTGATTAGCGGCGAAAAAGATATAGTCCCACGAACGTTCATTTTCGGCGCAAAGGCAGCACCAGGGTACTACATGGCAAAGCATATAATCCACGCAATCAACGTAGTTGCAAAGGACATCAACAACAACCCAAACAATGATAAAGTTCGCATAGCATTCCTCCCAAATTACAATGTTTCGCTGGCGTGCGACATAATTCCAGCAGCAGACCTTTCTGAACAAATTTCAACGGCTGGCAAGGAGGCATCGGGAACCGGCAACATGAAGTTAGCAATGAACGGAGCATGCACGATCTGCACGCTCGATGGTGCAAACGTCGAAATAAAGGAGGAAGTAGGCGACGAAAACATTTTCGTGTTCGGACACACGGAAAGTGAACTCAAAGAAATGCGGGCCAGTGGTTACAATTCGTTCGATTATTACAATAAAAACGAAGAATTGCGCAACATCTTGGATTGGATGGCATCAAATTACTTTGTCACCGAATCCGGAGAAGCGCCACTAAAAGATGTTAGAAATAGTCTGCTGGACGGCGGGGATCCATTCTTTGTTCTTGCAGATTTTGACGATTACGTGGAAACGCAGGGAACCGTAGCGACTACATTTCGGAATAGGCAGTTGTGGGCGAAAAAAGCTATCCTTAATGTCGCTCGCTCCGGAAAATTTTCCAGTGATCGTTCCATCAGGGATTACGCTGGTGAAATTTGGGACGTATCTCCCGTCGATATAAAGTAGAAACACTGTGATGGGGAAAATTTTAAACATGGGGTTGCAATGGCATGAAAAATTTTTTCGAATTCGGGAAAAATAAAAAAAAGGGATCGGGTAATTTTAGTGCTGGAATCCGCCGCGTACGCGAGTATCTCGCGGGCAGGAAGGATGAAGCTGCCTTGGCGGATCGACATTTTCGCAGCAAAGCAGAATTCGCCACCTCTGCAAAAAAAATACCGGAAAAGTCAACGGACAGCACTTCTAACCAAACCACTGAAATCGCTAAAAACATGGGAACCCGCATGGGGAAAAGTTTGGCGGCGGTGTCAGCCGGTTGGCACAAATTTACCGATAATTTCAAACGGCCAACCAGAAAAATAGCAGCGGACTTGGAAAGTCCTGCTGAAACCTTTACGAATCAAAATGGCATCGAAAAAATATACAAAAACATGACACGGGTCACAGCATTACTGTACGAGCTGGCAAGATCAGCATTGCCACTAATAAAAAGTGATGCTATGCGAACTCTGGAACACTCAAAAAGAACCATCGGATTACTGAAATCCGGCGTGGAAAAATTTTGGGGCCAGTGCAAGGAAAACAGCATAAAATTCGCAAGCGCTACCTATGTAGCTTCCAAGAAAGCAGTAAAATTCGCTGGCACGACTGCGGTGACGGCCCACGCACTTTCTGCGAACCTGGTGTACAATTTTGCCAGTCCAATGGCGAAATTTGCGGCGACGGCGATCGATAATTTTACTGAAATTTTCAAAAAAATTACCACATTCTGCGGCACATGCATTGAAAAATCGCAGGTAAAAAGGACAAAAGCTGTACTGAGAGGCTCGGCAATTTTTATCTCAAAATCTGCGGCATCTGTTCATCACTCAATGCAAGCAGCCATCGTAAATATGCTCAGCGCCACGACGAAAGTTATGTTGCTCCCATTCAGAGCGCTATTGGCGGTGTACAAATGCACCAAAGCCACAATTCGCACGCTGTGGAAATGCGTAATTGCAGCAGCTAATGCGATCTCATCAGCCATTGGAAAAGTAGCCAATGCCATTTGTACACTGTGGAAGGGTCTGGTGGCGACGGTTAACACAATTTGCTCGATCCCGAAAAAATTTTTCAATGCCATCGTAGCAGCGGTAAACAGTTGCATAAAATTTATCAAAAGCACCATCAATTCAATGATACCACTTTCAGTGATATTCGTTCGCAAAGTCGCGAACGGTATGTCACAAATACACGGTGTTCTTTTGAAACCGGCAGTCACGCTACCCCTAATATTCTCCGTTGCCGCGTTCATTGGCCTAAAAATTTACGATGATCAAATATCAAAAATAGAATACAGCAGGGGAGTCATCATGGCTCAACAGGCCAAACGTCTGCTGCACCAAAAGCGTCAAACACTGTACGGCTCCATCAGTGAAAGCACGTCGCCAAAGCGCAAAAGTTCCGGCAGGAAACTTCCATCTGGCATAGTGTCGAAACAAGTTCAGCCATCGGATGACAAATTCCGCCAAACGGTGGACAAGTTTTTCAGCAATCACGCTGTATCGGAGGTGTTTTGCGAAAATGGGTCGTGTTCCATGAAAATAGGCGATAAAATCGTAGGAACATACTGCGCTTTAGACAACAATTCTAACATTTTCATAGAATATTCCGATGGTGAGCACATAGTCTTTGCCGATCTCGCTGGGAATAAATGTGTAAAATCCATTGAAAGCTTGTTCTTAAAATAGCAAAAACTTATCTTTTTTCTGGCGAGTCACGTCTGATTTTCGAAAAAGCTTGCATTGGCATCCCAAATCAATGGCATGGGCGCTATGAACAATACAGTCTTACGCACGAACAAGTCTTCGCTGGCCGTCAGCAATCGATACAACGTAAATGATGGTAAAGAATCCGACCCGGCGAAACTTGCCAGGGCATCCTATACTTCAGAAAATGGGTGTATTTTGACAGTCGAGGTGTCGTCGAATAAATCTGGCATTGGCAAACAGATCCTTCACATCTTCGTCTCGGTGCCATTGCCAAATGAAAAACCTGCAAGCGCAAGAATATGCTATGGCGCGAACTTCGGAGAGAGTGTCAATTCATATTCGGTTTCCGATGCCGTGGGAATGGGAAAGAAAGCTGATGAAGAAAAGGGCAAAAACACTTGCGAAATTTTAGCAAGTATCATCAGTGAAAATATTGAAGTGTACGACGAAGTTGCTGGCCAAGAGTTGCGAAATTTTGCAAATAAAATTAGGCATTCGTCCTGGGCAAAAGGATGGAAACACAACAATTGCGCCGTTTGAGAAGGACGTATTATTTTCTTGCAAAAAAAAGAAAAAATTTCCCTGCTGCGTATCATTATAGTCATCTTATTCGAGAAGAGCATATTATTTTTCATAGAAACGGGAATTCCCCCGCTAGGCATCGTTGAGCGGAGTGCTTTTGTCAAACAAGATGACTATAAACGGAGTGCCTCTATCGAATGTAACATAACTGTCACACTCGACAGAAGTATCCCACCCAACGATGTTTGGCGGGAAAATTCCCATTTTTACAAAGAACAACATGCTCTTCTCGGACAAGATGACTATAGCAGTTCCGGTTAAGAAAGGCACAAAAAAAGCATGGTAAAGTGCATCGCCGAGGGAAGAGAAAAGAGGCAAGATATCCCTGAGTTTTCGTTTGAGTTTAGCCCAAAATTTTTC
>JAISXS010000041.1 GCA_031270385.1 Puniceicoccales bacterium
TCCTTCGCTCTGTGATTCTCGAAATACTTTACTACCTTTTCCCTCAGATCCTTCGAATAGTACATCTCGCTCTTACCTACTATATTTTTAAACGCCCTCGTCAAGGGGAATTGCTATAAACCAGAGATTTGGGAAATTTATCCCTGCCAAACATAGCATCGGGTAATACAAAACAATTGTTAGCGGAATTCCAACAATTGTCGAAGCGATGTTTGATATTGTCGCTGTTAGGATAATTCCAATTGCTTTGACTTTTTTTAATACGACGGTCATCACGAGCACCTCTGCGATGATCACAGGAATAAGCAAATAAACCAGAAAAGGGTCAATGAAAGCAACAGTTGACACCATGGCGTTGGCAAAAACAGTCGCGGGACAAATCACCACGATTGCAACGATCAATAGCAACAATTTCATACGAATTAATGCGTAGTAAAAAAAGGACATTAGCAATATAAAATAACCATTTTTACTCACGACGAGCAAAAGCATATCCCATCCACGTCTAAGGTATATAGTTATCTTACTCGAAAAAAGCATTTTATGTTAGCGATATTTAGCGAAAAATTCCGGTTTTTTGGAATGAAGGGTGTGCTTTTCTCGGGGAAGATGACTATACTTGACGGAAAGATTCGTATTTTTATGAAAAAAATACGCTTTCTTCAGGTAATACAACTATAGTTATCTTACTCGGGAAAAGCATATTTTTTCCCATAAAAGCATGAATTTTCCATTGGTGCGTCGTTGCATTAGAATGCTTTTGTCAAGTAAGACGACTATACTCGACATGGAAATTTTCGTTTTTACAAAAAAACACACTTTCCCCAATTGCTGCGACCGCACTACTACGCCAATTGCGCAATACCTAATGCATGCTTGGCGTCCCGTAGGGGAATTGAACCCCTGTTGCAGGAATGAAAATCCTGAGTCCTAACCGCTAGACGAACGGGACCAACGATTAAATCAATATTTTGAGTGAGACAATTGGCAAGCTTTTTGTGAAAGAACACAAATTTTTGTAGGACGCATTTTGACAAATGCCCGCGCCAGGTCCACACCACCGACCACGCAACACGGCAACAGAGCCGACGACAAAAAACCGTAAAACATCTGTTTCGTGCATTTACATTTTCTAAGATGGGGGACGACACAAACTTCCCAAATCAAAAGCCACGCACAATTCCTACCCTAAACTGTCACCACAGTGCGGCGTAGACGCGGACGACTGATTTTCGTTTCCAGCACCGGACAATTCCTCGGAACCGTCCTCTCCCTTGGTGACCGGCTTGCCGTCTTTTACATCTCGCTTTCGCGGCTGCATAATTTCCGTGGCCATTAGTGTACCATCTTCGAACTCTGCGACGTAGCCCTCACGGATCAGCCAGTGCAAATTTTTCAAAAACTCTTGGCTGCGAACCTCGGATTCACAGCGCTCGGTCGCCGATTCGCTTTCCCTAGGTCCCTGTTCTTCCATTGGACCAGATTTTTCTAATGAAACACCTTCGGAGCCCGGTATACATTGCAAACACAACGAAGCTATGGAAATTTTCGGATTCGCGTCTATGCATGAGATTATCTTCTGTACATCGTCGGAAAAAACATCGCCAACTGTCCTAAATTTACGCCGTATTCCCGAGATATAGGCTATCCCAGACTTACCACCGATTTTGTAGATGGTAAACCCAGCGCGTCTCAGACGTCCACGCAGATTGTTTGAAAATTTTAGCGGAAATGACTTTTCCCTTTCAATGGACACAAATATGGACTTGCTCAACAGGCTCCTAGGCATTTTCGCGAACGCTTCCCCGGAAATCCTCACGGAATCATAGCGCATTACCGCGTTACTCTTCAAATTTTCCACGAAATACTTCCTGACATCGCTATCGGACGTTAACCCAGCCTTATTATCATGTGCCGCGGATTTAGGGACGAAAACACGGGCCTTACCTGCCGCCAAGCGCCAATTTTCTATTTCGGCCTTGTCTGTAATCTTTTCTATGCTGTCCTTAAATTTTTTAAATGGGACGTTGGGCAAAAACTTTTCGTGGTGGTTCCGTACAACCTCGTGGTATGTATGGTAGTTCGGCGGACACAAAATTTTCCCAGTAATTCCACAGCGATGTATGCATGGGAAACTACCGTTCGGCGCCGGAACCTCCCGTTCCTCAATGTCGAAATATTTCTCAAGGCAGTTTTCCAATGCGTGACCAACTGCTTGCTCCTCGGTTTCAAAAACAAAACCATCGCCGCTGCAAAGGTATAAACTTTTATCCTCCGAAAGCTCCTTCTTTTTCACCACCATTGCAAATCTTTCCGGTTTCTCCAGAAATAAACGCGCAGTGGCAAACAATTCGTACGTCTTAGATGTGGCCTTCAGTGCCGCAACTATTGCGTCAAACACTTCATCATTCGGATAAAATTCAATGCCAACTATTGGATCAAAGCGTTGACGGACATCTCCATCTCTTTTGTTGTTGAAATTTCTACCGCGAAAATTCCAGCCATTTCGCTGCCCATCTCCGAAAGACCTACGCGGCTGCGAATTTCCACTCCGCTCATTTCCACGCCCATGGGGGCCATGTGGTCTATCACCGCTCCTCCTGTTGTCCCCAGTTTGGCGCTGGCCATCACTTCGACCGCCAAAACCTTTTCTCTGCCCTCCGCTGAAGCTCGCGCCGCCGAATGACCTTCCCTTTTTGTTACCGAAACCACCGCCCTCTCTGCTCTCTCTAGGTTTTTCGCGCCAGCGCGAACGCTCAGAAAATTTTTGCACAAACTTCGAGTCCTCAAACTTCGCGTGAAGAGAAAAATTTTTCAACTCACTCAAATCGATGGATTTACCTCCATCTACCTCTACTTCCCCATCAGACATATATATTTCGCCACGTTAAATCTAATTGTAACCACTCGAATCATCGACTCATTCGTTTTTCAAGTTCGAGCCTCTC
Source organism: Puniceicoccales bacterium (assembly GCA_031270385.1). Lineage (GTDB taxonomy): Bacteria > Verrucomicrobiota > Verrucomicrobiia > Opitutales > JAIRKQ01 > JAIRKQ01. Next base: position 2,949 of record JAISXS010000041.1, read on the forward strand.
CCTCTCGAGTTCTAATCTTTGACGTTCTATTTCCCTGCGTTGCCTCTCAGCTTCCATCTCAAAATCTCTGCGGGATGTTTGCTGGTGATACTGATATTGATACTCATCATCTCTGCTTCTTTGCTCGCTCTGTGCGGCAGCATGGCTACCGACCGCGCCACCAGCCAAACCACCAAGTACACCGCCGACAATCGCACCACCTCTTCCGCCGATTGCATAGCCAATACCAGCCCCAGCACCGGTACCAACAGCCGCACCGCCAAGCGTCCCCGTGGTCTGTGTACACCCCATCGCCAACAACAAAGCCACGGCGGCCGTGAAATAAAAACACACACCGCTAGTTCTGGCGAAAACCTTCACAAGGATCATATAGAACCATTTTCCTTCCAAACGCAAGAAAATTCATCCGCGAAAATATGATAATGCTACCCATTCGTCGCCTTCGGAGTGGTTTTCGAAAGTAGAGTCCCATCGCGTGTCTATGGATTCGCGAAAAATAGACGCCACTTCATCCCTTTCGTTCCTCAGAATTCCCCCAAGACACAACATGCCACCCGTAATTACGGAACTCACAATCAAATCTACATTTTCAACCAACACATCCGACAAGATATTCGCCACCAGCAAATCTGCTTGCCTGCCGAGTAGCTGAACTTTTAAATCCCCGACAACAAAATCCATCTGCTCAGCAAAGAGCTCGTTCTGAAGCGCATTTTCACGGCTAATTCTGACAGAATCACTGTCAATATCCATGAACGTCGCACGGGATAATCCAAGTTTTACCGCGGAAATTCCAAGAATTCCGGAACCACACCCGAGATCAATGCAATTTTTCACAACAAGATCACCAGTTTTTTCGTATAGCTCTCTAAAGAATAGTATTGATTTGGCGCAAAGCCTCGTGGTTTCATGCGCCCCAGATCCAAATGCCATTCCCGGATCGACGTATACAGCGACGTCGCCCTCCTGTACCTCGATTTCATCTTTCATAAACAATGGGATCCAATGCAACGGACCGCAGCGCCATGGCTGAGAGGATTTTTTATATTCGTTCACCCAATCCTTTCGGTCGATCTCAGCTACTTCTGCATCTCCAATGGCACTAAAAACGTTTTTTATGAGCAGAAAATCGGATTTTCCAGTGAATTCGTCGTCCGCATAGCCGCAGAGCAAACATTGTCCGCTTGCGCTATCCAATTCAATTGTCCACCTGCAAAGCTCGTTCTCACATAAAAATTCAGCGATAGCGTCAGCATCCTTTTGCGATGCGACTATTGACGAAAATCTTAACATCCTGCCTCAGGATAATCTCGTAGTGAAATTATGGCAACAGCAAAAGCCATAACGCACCCCAAAGCAGGATAGACAGTGAAAGCCCATCCACTGCAAGATGATATGGCCATCTTACTCAAAAAAAGTCATACCCCTTATTCCAAAAAAACAGGGATCTTGCCGCTAAACATCGTTAGATGGAATGCTTTTTTCAAGCAAGACAACCATATCTGCGTGCATATGCCAAGCGGAAGGAAAAATCACGACACACAACCGAAGTACGAATAATTCAGCATATCGCACCACAGATGATATCTGCCTGAAAACGTTAGCGTCATGTGGTCGTTGCAATCCAGTTTTTCACATAACCCAGATTGACAATTATCCAATTCGATTTGATGATGCTCGCTATTGATGGATTCCCAACTATTGCTATCGTCGATCGCTATGGTGTCTTCTCCGCTTATTCTCGCGGCATGCATCTTTAGCAAATCAGCCAGCGAAGCCATTGGATAACGCTTCACATCCCACGACTCCGGATAAAAACTGGCAAATATTGTCTGAAGATTATTCGTAATAATAGCTGTCCCATTGGCCGCAAAAGACGTAATTACGCAATTTAAAAAGGCGCGTCCCCGGCAAAACGAATCAAAGATTATTTGCAGACGTGAGCTACGGTCCCTGCTGTAGAAAACCGGGGAGTATATTACGAATACTTCCTCGTTTCCGATCTTCAAAAGCGCTTTTTCTTTAAACCCGGATGCCAAGATCGTCTCTCTGACGTCGTCAAACACTTTCCCGATCGGCCAAATAAAATTCTCCGAGCACTGTTTAAACCGAGGGAAAATCGGCACATCAATTTTCGAAAAAAGGCTCGTTAAGCGCCACAGTCTAAACGATTCTAGCAGGAATAGTACCAACAAAACGGTCACTGTAAGCAACGGAACTGGCCGCTGAACTTCGCAGGCGGCATTGATTAGGAACGAAAAAAAGAACGACGTCGAAATTCTTAGTACCCAGGCACTCGCAAAGTGCAAACGCGGGGACAACGGATGCCTCCTTAGACAAAACAGCATAGCCATCAAAGTGAAAAACACGGAAGCGAGATCGCCATTTGTCGATGTCCTGGGATATTCCATGCGAAGTGCCGTTATTTTTTCAAAGATTCCAAATATTTCCAAAACGATGTGTGCTGCTCAATCATCTGCTCCTCGCTTACTGGAAATTTTGCACGGAAGAGAAAATCTGACAGAGTGTGTTGCGGTAAAACATAGTGGCACGTAATTGACGATCCGTCTACTTTTTCGATGTATACCCTAAAAGTGTCGATTTTTAGACGGTAAAACGTCTTACCGTCTCGCTGAAAACTAGGAATATCCGGCCGATTTCCCTTGAAAGCCTTGTCCGCCAACTCGCTGATACCGTTGACAAGTTGCAACTGCTTCATCTTGTCCAGGCTATCCAATTCACAGAGACTCTGCTCGCTAAATGTAAGCTGATACATAACTACTCACATAATAAAACTCAGTTTTCAAAAAAACGCAATACCGATTGCTGGTGTGGAATAAACTACTTCCACCTGGCAGTGGCAAACCACTACCTGCGTAATCATTAAAAAAACATTTAACGAACGTGAAAAATTTTTAGAAAACTTCGCCGTGAGTGTTCTAAACGTGTTGCTGTTTTTCATACTGTACGCCATCGGCAATTTACCGGATCCATGGCGGCCAAAATCGCTGATAACCAGGTTATTGCTAAATCTTGGCACCAAAATTTTACTGGCGTGCCTTTTTTATTACGCACCATTGAACGCGTTTTCGTGGTCCTTTGTTTTCCTAAACATCGCCATGGCGCTCGCCGCTGCATTTGCTCTCTACACCGATAATTATTCGAGATTCTTCGAGCGCACTGACCTTATCCAGTCCGTATTTTTGGCGAATTTATTTTCCATCGGACTGCCATTTCGCGATTCAAATACATTTTCATATGCGTTTTTTTTTCCGTACCTAATGGGAAATGCAATTGCTTTGGCTATCGGATTTTTGAGGGAAAAAGAACTCGGAACCAAGAACGTGTACATCGAAAATTTTCACAATTTCTTTGTAGAAAGTAAAATCTCTTCCATTTCGCTCTTTGTCGCAATCTTGTTTTTTCTGGGGACACCACCGTTACACGGAATTGTCTGGCGAATCGCCCTCATCAATGCCGTTTACGATTGTGGCAGGATCGCAAGTATGGTGGCCTTCATAATCTGCTTTTGTTCCGTTGGGTATGTATATTTTCGGTGGATGTTGGCAATTTTTCAAAAAAATTCACGACCACGGGTCGAACCAATGTCCTCTTTACGCAACAGAATCGATATTTTTGCGGTTGTATGTACATTGGGAGTGGTATTTTGTTCCGTATTCCGCCAAATGTCATTGACAAATTGAAATTTTGTTTGTAATGGAGCGATAGCGGTGTATCTTGCTGGAAAATGCACGAAGATCAGTCATCGACGCCAATGATGCGGCAATATTTAGAGATTAGGAAATCTCTGCCGAAGAAGACATTGCTTTTCTTTAGATTGGGAGATTTCTATGAACTATTCAACGAGGATGCCCAGATTGGTGCCAGCCTGTTGGGGATAACTCTGACACGGCGCGGATCGACGCCAATGGCTGGAATTCCGTACCACGCAGCGGAGGCTTACATAAACAAAATTTTACACTGCGGGTACAAGATCGCCATCTGCGATCAGACGGAGGCGTCACGGCCGGGGCATCTGGTGAAACGATCCCTATCGAGGATCCTGACGCCGGGTACAATGATAGGTGAACAACAAATCGAGAGCAACAAAAACAAATACATTTTGGCGATTGGAGCGACAAAAAATGAGTTTTCGATGGCATGGTTGGAAGCGTCAACTGGGGAATTGCAGATTGCAACGGCGAAAAATTCTCAGAAATTACTACCCATTGCATTTGCTTTGAATCCCGCGGAAATCATTGTCCCCGAAAGCTTTCAAGCGCAATGGCCGGATTTGAACACAAATATGCGGGAATCCCTTAGTGATCTGCTGAAAGGGCGCACGGTTTCGGAGTTGCCGGACTTTTATTTCGACAAGTTACACGGAGCAAATATTGCCAGTGAAATTTTGAAAGTCCTTAATTTCGATGGCTACGGAATAACCGTCGACGATTATCCAGCTCTCGGACCAGCCGGCGCGCTGCTGCACTATATCGAGGAAAATTTCCGCCAGAGGCCACAAAATATAAAGTCAATCAAACTGTATAAACCGCAAAATAGTGTACAAATCGACAATTCTACGGTAAAAAATTTAGAAATCTTTTACTCTACCTCAGGCCAAAGAACCGGATCACTCATCAGTGCCATCGATCGCACGGTTAGTTCGTCTGGAGCGCGCCAATTGGAAAGGTTTTTAATAGCACTGAGTTTGCAAAAGAACGAAATCCTGCGAAGGCAAAATTGTGTCGGTGCATTTTTCGAGGACGAAACACTCCAAGCCAATGTACAAAATTGCCTGAAGGATACATATGATCTGCCGCGTATAATAACACGCTTGCAAAATCGCATGAAAAATCCGCGCGACTTGAATGCCGTGAGAATGACTGTGGAACAATTTCCAAAATTGAAAAATTTGTTGGAAAACAGCAAAGTCGCAGAACTTTGCGGCATTTCAGAGCAAATTAGCACCTTCGATGGCCTAAAAGGTTTGCTATCATCGGCTTTGAATGACAACAGCCTACCAACGGATCTGTTATCTGGCGGATACATAAAGGACGGATATAACCAACAGCTCGATGAATACAGAAATCTTTCAACGAATTGCAAATCTTGGATAAACGATTTCGAACGCAATGAGCAATCGCAGACCGGAATCCGAAGTTTAAAAGTGAAGTATAACAGCAATTTTGGATACTTCATCGAGGTGACGAAATCAAATCTACACCTGGTTCCGCCACACTACGTACGAAGACAAACAACTGTCAGCGGTGAACGTTACGTCACCGACGAGCTGAGAAAAAAAGAGTCCGAAATATTGAATTCGCAGTCTCTGGCCGTCGAACTTGAAGAACGCATATTCAACGAACTTGTGGAGAGGACACTGGAAAATTTCGACAGTCTTTCGGCAGCATCCGCAGCATTGTCCCAGTTGGATGTTTTTTGTGGATGGGGGAATTTGGCACGCGAATATCAATATTGCTGTCCTGTAGTAGTTGATGAAGATTGCTTGGAAATCACAGATGGCAGGCACCCGGTAATCGAGCAAATTCTGAAACACGGGACACCGGAGCCAACGGGAAGGACATCAAATTTTGTAGCAAATAATTTATCATTGGCAAATGACGGCACTCAGATTGCTCTTATCACCGGGCCGAACATGGCCGGTAAGTCCACTTACATACGCCAGGCCGCGCTCATAACGATCCTGGCCCACATTGGATGTTGGGTACCTGCGAAGGCGTGCAAATTGTCACCGATCGATAGAATTTTCTCGCGCATAGGATCCGGAGACGATCTATCCCGTGGCCGTTCAACGTTCATGATGGAAATGGCTGAAACAGCAAATATTCTAAATAATGCCACCGATAAAAGCCTCGTAATTTTGGATGAAGTCGGCCGTGGGACAAGCACCTTCGATGGATTGAGCATCGCATGGGCAGTCGTCGAACATCTGCATCGCGGAGAAACGAAGGGCCCGAGAACGTTATTTGCAACGCATTACCACGAGCTGACGAAACTATCGCAGACGTTACCTCGCATGAAAAATTTTCAAATGGAAGTAAAAGAATGGAAAGATGAAATAATTTTCATGCGCAGGGTAATTGAAGGATCTGCGGACAAATCCTACGGTATACAGGTTGCTCGCCTGGCGGGAATTCCAGACGAAGTTGTAGTCCGAGCCAGGGAAATTTTGAAAGAACTTGAAGAAGGTGGAAATGTTTTCACAAAAAATGTCCGCAGGGAACGCGGCAGTGCTACTGACAACGCTCAAATAGTATTTTTTTAACTTCATGACAGAAATTCTTCCACCACTGATCGGCGAAGGTGTATGTATAGTTGTCTTACTTGACAAAAGCATTCCAATGCAACGACGTACCAACGAAAAATTCATGCTTGAATGGAAAGGCAATATGCTCTTTTCAGGTAAGATGACTATAATTGTCCCACTTGAAAAATGTAAATTTTTTCTTTCGCAAAAACGGAAATTTCCCAGTTATAGTCATCTTCCCCGAAAAAAGCATACCCTCTATTCAAGGAAGCGTGAATCTTTTCGCCAAATATCGTTATATAGAATGCTTTTTTCCAAGTAAGATAACTATATAGCTGTTTCACTTGAGAAGGGCGTGTTTTCCTTTATGAAAAGGAAAAATCTCCCGCTAAGTATCGTTGGGCAGGACGCCCCTGTCGAGTGTGACGGCTATAAATGGCTGGTTCGGCTAAAATTTGTAGCTTTGCAAAAAAAACTATACAAAAGCAAAAAAAATGCTAGAATGTTTCCATGGGTCACGAGAATAAGATAGACGGCAATACAAAGGTTATCCAGGCAGATGTGAGTTCCGCAACACCCTACGATCAAATCAAGAGCGTAGGGCCGTCATTGGTGCCACCGAAAATCTCTGTGCCCGGAAAAACGCTGGCAAGTAGCGATTCATCCAACCAAAGAACAGTAGAACAAAAAAACAGTTCTTTTAAACCTATTTCTCACGGCGGTGATCACGTACCTACGAACGAATGTAATACAAGTGGTGATGATGCTGCACACGAGGTCGTGGAAAATCCGGAAAATGAGAATGCAGACAAAAATGGGGATGTTCCCGCGAAAAATGACAATCAGAGCGGCGGAATCATTAATTTTTTCAAAAAATTTTTCGGTGGAAAGAGGTAGAAAATCAACGGCGGCCTTGCCTGGAACCCAACGGCATAGCTGTCACACCCGACAAGGGCATTTTGTCCAACGATACTTGGCTGAAAAATTTTTCTTTTTATAAAGAAAAGCACGCCCTTCTTAGGTGAAACAGTAGTTATTTTACCCGGAAAAAACGGCATAATTTTCACCTCGGCAAACTTATTCTGCCAAGGGGTTGTATGGTTATTTCCTCGGTCAATTCCTGGTGGGAAAGTACTGGAAGTTCATAAAGTTCCAACTCTATGAGCTTGCGGACGTAGCGCCTGATGTCCATGGATGTCAACAGGACTGGCTTGTTTGTCTCATTCGCCAGATCTCCAACTTCTTCCCTTACGGCGTGGACAAGTTTTTTCGCAGTTTCCGGGTCCAGCGCAAGGTAACTTCCCGCCGATGTCTGACGAATCGCCTTTCTCACGACATCCTCGACGGCCGGATCGAGCAGATAGACTGCCAAAATGTTTTGCCCGCCAGAATACTTGTAACTGATGTACCGCTTCAGCGTAGTGCGTACGTAATCCGTTAAAAGGATCGGCTCCTTTTCTTTTTGGCCCCATTCGATCAGGCACTGCATTATCAGACGCAGATTTCGTATGGAAATCTCCTCTTGAACCAGCCTTTGCAAAACCTCGGAAATTTTCTGCACCGGCAGTATGCGCTGTACTTCCCTCACGAGTTCCGGGAAAAGTTTTTCCATGTTCTCCAGTAAGAATCTCGTTTCTTGCAGTCCAAGGAACTCAGATGCGTATTTCTTCAGTATGAAAGACAAATGGTATGTAAATATCTGTGGAGTCTTCATGTACTGGATATTTGCTCTTTCTAGCTGTGGAATCATCATGTTTTCCACCCACAGTGACGGCATATTCGGAAGAAATGGTTTTTCTTCTCTGAACTGGATGTTCAAAATCCCTAAGCTTTCTTTCGTCTCCCTAACGAGCACGTGGCCAGAAAGTATTTTTCCCTGGGAAACCGGAACCTCCTGGAGAAGAATTTGGTACATCCCATCGCTCAAATTTTCATTAAATCTCAGGTGAATCCCTGGGAACGGAACACCGAGATCGTAATACAGCGCCTGTCGAACCTGTATCAATTGATCATTCAGAAGTTCCGGCTCAACGGACTGTTCAATAACGGTAGCAACGTCTAGGAGCAGCGGAACTGTGACGGAAAATTCTCCATCATCCCGTCTCGCTTGGGAGGCTTTCGGTGTCGCGTCTGACGGTAACCCACCTGCGCCGGCACGGGAGATGGCAGGTTGCGGTTTCGTTGCCTTGGACATCTTTCTGCCACCTAAAAATAGCGCCATTCCAAGGATGATAAATGGTATCTTCGGAAATCCTGGTATCAGCATCATCAGCAAAACCATCACGCCGGCGACGGTCAGTGCCTTCGGCTGGGAAAACAGCTGTTTCCCAATGTCCTGACCGAGGGCACCGGACGTTTCCGATGATACACGGGTGACGATGACACCGGACGTTACGGATATCAGCAGCGCTGGGATCTGGGAAACCAGACCATCACCGATTGTCAATATGGAGTACACTTTTAATGCCTTTTCTGCGGGCATTCCCTTTTGCATAACCCCAATTATGAGACCTGCTACGATGTCTATCGTCGTTATGATCAGACCGGCGATGGCATCTCCTTTGACAAACTTCATTGCGCCATCGAGCGCTCCATACAGTTGATTCTCTCTACCGAGTTCATCGCGTTTGACCTTTGCCGTTTCGTTGTCTATTGCCCCCGCACGAACATCGGCGTCGATGCTCATCTGTTTCCCAGGCATAGCGTCGAGCGTAAACCTCGCAGCTACCTCGGACACACGTTCGGCACCTTTTGTTATAACGACGAATTGCACGACCAAAAGTATCAAGAATATGACGGCTCCGACAACGAAGTTACCAGCGACCACGAAATTACCAAACGTGTGAATTATTTGGCCAGCATCCGCATCAATGAGAATTAACCTAGTCGTGGTAATACTTAAAGCGAGTCGAAACAACGTCGTGAACAGCAATACGCTCGGAAACGTCGAAAAATCCAGCGTTCGCTGGATATACATGGAAAGCATCAAGAGTAGGACAGATATGGTTAAATTGAGCCCGAGTAGACAGTCTAGAACGTGCGTTGGCACTGGAATGATCATGAGAACTATGACCATCATGACCAAAAACGCTAGGATAACGTCGTTAAATCTAGATATCTTCGATACTCCACCCTTAACACTCACAGCAGATACTCCTCAACTTCTTTCCCGGTGTTTGCTTCGTGCTTTCTGACTTCACTCTCCTCTAGCCATAGATAATGAATCAAATCATTGCGTGCTTCGCTGTCCTTGCCCAAACTCCATGCCACATGACTCCGAAGAAGGAAAAATAATTTTTGGCACCGACCCTCTATTTCGACGCCATCCAATTTTTCGAGGTACTGCATAGCTTCCGTCGATCGATTCGTAAAATGTAGCGAAAAACTCAACCCAAGTAAAACCTCGACGTCATCCCGAAAAAATTCGTACAATCCCCTATGCAAAATGAGCGCCTCATCGTATTTGCCATAGCGAATGTACAAATACGCCAGCACCAGCAAAAATTCCCTTTGGCTTTTATCCACGCGAACAGATGGAGGAAGGCTAACCCTAGGTGGCGAAAAATCAATACATTTCGAATGCATAATTATCCCATTACCAACACATGGCGGTATTGATCCAACAGCTCGCATTTTTCCTCCTCGCTTTTTAGCAGGGTTATGACGTCGTCTAAGAGCTCTTTGTATAGGCAATTCTTTCCTTCCCTCACAATTTTATCTGAAAAAACATTGCAAACTTGCTGGATCTTTAGGCGAAATTTTTGCGGCGTCAGAATACTGCGATCCGTAATATCCGGCTTGAGAAAGAGATACATCGATCCATTTAGCGTTTCAATCTTCAATACCTTTTTCAGTTTTTCATCAATTTTTCCTTCGCACGGGTCAACGGATGCGCTGCCCGGCAAGTGCATACTTTTGCCATCCGTCGCCAATTTTGATATGTTGACTATGCCGAAATCCATGGCATATTTTTGTGCATTTTTCGGCGAATTTTTATTTTTTCCGTGCGAATCCATATTTCCTTCCTAGGAAGTCATGTCCCCTGACAACCTGTCCTGCAGGTCTTTTAATTTTCTGATTATTTCTTGCAAGGCTTTCAAATCGAAGCTGTCAACGCTGCACTTTACCGCAAATCCAAGGATTTGGGTCCCATGCAGCACCGGATTTGACGGAAACTCTTCGCCCGACTTGTAGTCGCACAGCGCCAGCGCTCGCCTGTATAAGTTGCCATCCGGCCGTTCGTAGGTGCGCAGCAGGTAAATGAACACGCAATTTCCGGATTCCGTCAAAAATTTTTCATCTATAAACAGTTCGCCAATGCCGTCTATCGACATGTGAACAACGCCGTTTTTGTTGACTTCCAGCGACTGAAAACCTACCAATTGCCCAAATTCTTGTATGACATCATCTGGTCGCATAATTACTACTCAGCGTCCTCCACTTCCTCTGATTCCTCTATTACTATCAGTCTATCTAGTTCGTGCTGCAAGGCCGCTATGGTCTGCAACCTGTGATCCTGCTCCGAAAAAAACTTCATCGGAAGATTCCTCACCATCTCAATGAATTGGGTTATGGCAAATATCGCCATTTGTGTATTTCCCATGTCAACCCCGAAATCTCGGAGAAAATCGTATATTGTGGCCCGCCCGCCCATTGGTTGCACGGCGAGTTTAGCCGCTTTTTTTGCGAGTTCGATGTGCCGATTCGCATTAAATGGCACACTCGCTACCTCAGGGAAGTGCTTAGTGAGCAGCTCGCGAAACGATCTTATCAGTGAAAACAACTGACCAGCAACTTCTGTCCGAAACAATCCATCCCGCACCGCCACTAGGAGTTCCCTTTCCCGCAATGGGTTTGCCGATTCCATATCCCTTCCGAGAAGCTCGATCAGCATATGCACTGCCTTGTAGAAATCCTTTTCATCAGCCCATGCGTCAGCCGACTGTTGTTTTCTGGTACTCACCGCAGCTTCTCCTCCCATTCCTACCAATTTTTCAGGCCATCAACTACGCCGCTACCGCTTGCTGATTTACAGACATTTTCCCATGCTCTGCAATGGAGGCTATGAACGAGAAAGCCTCAGAACAATCCTTGCAAGTTATAAGCTTGTCCCTGTAAAAAGAACCGATATCGACGGGTGACAATTGATTACCTCCCAGACAAAATGTTCCATCCACGACATCAGATGCCTTCTGTATTATGTTATACCCATCTTCGATTTCCTGGCCATGTGCTTTCCTAAGTTCTTCCCTTGCTTCCGATAAAATTTGCTTGAAAATTGGAGAAAATTTTTTCGTAGTTTCCAAATCTTTCAGCTTAGCTTCCCATTCCTCCCTTCTCTCAACACCATAGGGATCCGTTCTTCCCTCTAGGCGAAGCAACATATCCTTGCACCTCCTTATCTCGCTGTCGCACGAACTTTCATGGAGATCTTCGATGGAGACCAAATATCCAAGAACATTGTCTTGTTCCGTGACTTCGTAAAATTCCGAGGAGATATCCATCAACACGTATTTTGGCAAATCGCCCAGCGAATATACAGACGAATCTTCCGCGGTAAACAAAATACCAGCCATAAGGTCCCTAACAGCACCATCGGAATCATCTCTCCTGCCCATATTTGCAAAAACATGTTCATTTTGCTGCATAAACCTTTGCTTAAGGCGGTTCAATTTGTGTTCGTATTCCGTATACCTGTGTGGGTTTGATTCCGTATCCCTGTGTGGGTTTACGCGTTTATCTAATCTTCCAACGTACTCAGCTAAAAGTTTTTTCCGCTCTGTCGCTTTTTTTTTGTCTTCGAAATCGCGCTTTGAGACTTTGTCCTGATTGATCCTCGTATCCTTTGGACAATCGTCCATTTCTAGGGCTGCTTCGATAGGAGACTTCGATTCCGTGTGACACTTGACCTGGCATCCATCGTATTCCTGTCCGAGAACGACGTCCTCAAGCTCGCCGGTCACCATGGACGTACCAACTCCACCTATACTACTCATAATTTCTCAAGCATTCTACAACTTATGAAAAAAAATAAAAGCAAATTCCACCCACGCGCGACTTACACCCACGAATAGAGAAGCTATACGCCAGAAACTGGGAAGTACCTAGAACGAACAATCGATTGACGCATTCATCCAGGTAAAATTTTTTGTGGTGCCGCTGTTAACCCACGAATTTTTGTTTGCCGAGTTGCCTTCGTAGGCTACACCAACTCTCGCCGTTGCATTACTGTTAATGTCGTACACAATATCAGCCGTGGCGCCGTAGTAAAAAAAATCCCTTTTTTCATGATCCGCGATGCATTCGCCGCTACACTTTCTCGCTCTTTCATAGCCAACTTTAGCGCCAATTCTCACGCCAACACCCGGGGCAACGATATCACCGAGGTCAAATTTGTGCGAAACCTTGGTTTCTATAGAAAAATCCTCGTTATTGAAGTCATAAAACGAGTAGACCGCCGGCGACAGAAGAACGTTCGCCGTAACACCGCCGTAAATTTCATTGGAATGTTTCTGCTTGTCGCCCGACAGGTAGAAATAGCGCGTGTACCCGGCTTCTAGTGTAAGCATGTCGGTTGCTTCATACGTGAAACCTATGCACGGCGATACTCTGCCGTATTTTTGCTCCAGCGCCGCTATCACATCAGTGGAAAGAAACACCTTCAGCTCATCGGAAGCTTTGTAGCCAACGGTCACACTTGGCACAATCACCCTTCCGCATATTTTGCAACCGTGTGCAACACGCTCCGTCGCAAACTTTGTACCAACCACGAGCTCAAAGTCGCCTCCAGTTGCTCCCATACTCGCCACACGAAACGTTAAGACTCCAATCAAAAAAACCAGAATTACCGATGACTTTTTCATAGACCAGACCACAGCGCGGGACGAATGCACATGATTTAGTTGATGTCAAACATATTTTTCTACTTGTACTCAAGTTTTCGTATTTTTTGAAGAATTTTCACATTTATATCCTTTTCTTTCAGACACCATTTCTTTTAATCAGTCGGATGATCGGAGAAATGGTATGCGGTTGGTAGCAATTTTCAAAAAATGTCTTGCGGTGATGATCGTGCTATGTTTTGTGTTTTTGCAGTCGCGGGTGAGTATGGTTGCTGCGGATATCGGAAACGGGAGTGGCGAAAACTCCGAAAAATCTTCGAAAACTGCCAAAAGCGGAAAAATATGCAGGCGAACTGGCCTTCACGGTAAGCGCGTAAAAATTGCTGACACGGAAGTAGTTGTGTGGAAGGGTGATATAACCACATTGCACGTCGATGCGATAGTTAATGCCGCCAATTCGTCGCTTTTGGGTGGTGGCGGAATCGACGGAGCGATTCACAGTGCAGCGGGCCCGCAACTTGAAAAAGAGTGTAGAGGACTTCCCGCAATTGGTGAAATACGGTGCGAGGTGGGAGATGCGAAAATTACCGGCGGCCATAATCTTCCAGCGAAATTCGTGATTCACACGGTTGGGCCACAGGTATCTGCCGGTCATCCAAGTAGCAGCGATTCCAAAAATTTGAAAAATTGCTACCTGTCGTGTCTGGACCTATGTGAAAAATTTTCCATAAAATCAATAGCATTTTGCTGTGTATCCTGTGGAATTTATGGATTTCCAAATAATCTGGCCGCAAAAATAGCTTTTGGTACAGTAAAAGAATATCTGAAGACACACCCAAAAACTTCCTTGGATTTGGTGGTATTTTGTGTCTTTAGCAACGAGCAACTGAATTTGTACGACGGAGAACTGGATAGCGTCGCGAACAATTAACAATAAAAAAAAGATTCGATATAGCCATCTTACCCGAAAAAAGCATCCCCCCTAATTCCAAAAAACGGGAATCTTGCCGCTAAACATCGCCAGACTAGAATACTTTTCTCAAGTAAGATAACTATAGCAGCTCCGGTTAAGAAAGGCACAAAAAAAGCATGGTAAAGTGCATCGCCAAGGGAAGAGAAAAGAGGCAAGATATCCCTGAGTTTTCGTTTGAGTTTAGCCCAAAATTTTTCGA
>JAISXS010000042.1 GCA_031270385.1 Puniceicoccales bacterium
ATCCCATCGAAAAATTTTGGGCTAAACTCAAACGAAAACTCAGGGATATCTTGCCTCTTTTCTCTTCCCTTGGCGATGCACTTTACCATGCTTTTTTGTGCCTTTCTTAACCGGAGCTGCTATATCCGTGTCTATGACGGGTGGCATACAAAAATTTCTTAGCGTACCTTCTCTCCTATCTTCATCGGTGAGAGTCATTGGAACTTTATTGGCAACACCAGGATTTTTATCGGCAGAAATTGGAAATGACAAATCGTTATCTATACCGATTATGTGAAATTTACCATCATTGCCGGTGGTTATCATAACATTGCCGGAATGCCGGTCCATTTGCCCCGTCAAAACGTCTTGCAGCTGCAAAGTTGCTTCACCTCGTATGAAATTGCAATCTTTTGAGAAATTTTCTAGATATTCTTTCTTTCTGGGATCATTACTACGATTAAAAGTACCGATATCGTAACCCTGTACTAAATCCATACTCATGCAAGTGGCATGTTTCCTATCGTCATCAATAAACGTTGCGGCGTGAACTCCGACAGTGACATTTGGTAATCCTGCCCTAGTAGCTAGCTGTTGTATTCCCTGTGTAGCCAAATTGCGCCTATACATTCCCGACGAACTATTGATAATACCTTTCGGAATCTCCAAGCCCTTATTGAATCCTTCGATGTTCTTTTGCCTTCTATGTGCATCGCATGGCTTTATAGCAATTTTGTTTTTGGATTCCGTAGTGGCTTTGAACACACTACCGCACTGTCCTTGTCCAAGTTTTCCTGTGGTAATTAGTCCACTTTGCCCCGCTTTGACAGCATCCAGAGCAATCAATGTGCTTTCTAGTTCTAGGCTTATTGCTAGGCAGGGGTTGGCGCTGTCGCTGGCTGCTCCACGTTCATTGATGGAGCATGCCTCTTGTTCGTTTGGTTCGTGTATTATTTCTTTCCTTCCCAGTTCGTTTACTGACCTTCTGATGTTTTCGATTTTTTCGGGAGTAGGCTCATTTTCCAATACGTATTCACGGACATTTTTCAAGGTATCTATGATTTTAGTTTCTTTTTCACGTAATTCTGAAAGTGTGATTTCTTTTGCTGAGAGCGACTCAATGCGTTGTATGCATTTATCTGTCGACAATGGCTCATTCTCAGTACGCTTCTGCTCTGGGATTATTTTGTCGTCTATGTTTATTATGGGCAAACACAGATTATTTTGTTTAATGTCACCTGTCAAAAGTTGGAGAGTGTTGTTTAATTCGCGAGCGTCCACTGATTTATTCTCAATTTTTTCATTTTTAATATCATCGATTGATTTTTCGAGTTCCTTAATAAGTTTGTTGATGTCCAACTTCTTTTTTTGATACGATACAGATTTACTAATATGATTCCCACGTTTAAGGACTTTCAGGTAATCTACGCTGAACCTAAGAGCTCCGGTTGTGGTGAATGATCGGATGCTTTTTTTCGCCTTAGCGTCAGCGAAAGGATTGATTCCACTTCCTTTGGTTTCCTTATTTTCTTCAGTTTTCTCGCCCTCGCTTTGGGAAGCCGGTGTCTGTTCGTTACTTACTTCATTGTTGTTGTCGCTTTTTGGAGCCGGCGTCTGTTCGTTACTTACCTCATTGTTGCTGTCGCTTTTTGGAGCTGGCGTCTGCTTGTTACTTATCTCATTGTTGCTGTCGCTTTTTGGAGCCGGTGTCTGCTTGTTACTTATCTTATTATTGTCGTCGCTTTTCGGGGCCGACGTTTGTTTGTTACTCACCTTATTGTTGTTGTCGCTTTTTGGGGCACTTGACGGACTTTCGGCATTCGGCGGGGTTTTTGGAACATCAACTTTTATGATCTCGGGACCGGATTTCTGTGATTCAACTTTTACCTGCGGAATTGCGACATTTGTACCCTTGGCGTGTCGGCTAAAAATTTTTGGCATTTTTGAATTGATATCATCAGCCATGGTAGAGACCGAGGATCCTACCTTCATCCCAAATAGTGAGTTGGATACCGCTTTTTTGACAGATTCTTTTTGTTCCGGATTTAATCCGCTAGTTTCATCTATGGCTTTTCCAATTGCATCACTAATGGTATTGCCGGTATCGATATGCTTTTTAATATCAGAACGTAATGTAGCAGCAATCTGGATATCGGGCATCGGTGCAGGTTTTTCGTTGGTCGATAGGGGGGAGGTTGAAAGTGGTGGGGCGCTGGAACTGGCTGATACAGATCTTTCGTTGGCGGGTTTTTCGGAACGGAATAAGCTAGCAAATGCTGTTGCAAAAGAAAAATTCGACAACGCCGTTTTTATTCTGGCGAATATCCCGGTCCCTGCACTGGTTGATTCCACCCGTGACTGAGGAGGAACTGGTACATCTGCGATTCCGGTAGGCACAAGGCTCATTGTGCGTAAAAAACTGATTTTTGCAACAATATTAGTGTTTGTTTTTTAAACACTAAACGTACAAGCCGTAATATAGAGGGGTCACGCACTCGTTCGGTGAAATTGGGACGACCGGCCCTCCCGAGTGACATCGTCCCGCAACCAGCATAGCCATCCTACCCGAGAAAAGCGTATTATTTTTTCATAAAAATGGAAATCTTCCCGCCAAATATCGTCAAACAAAATGCCTTTTCCGAAGAAAACAACCACAAAGGTACACCGCAAAATCGTCCCAGACCGCAGTTCTAATTTATAGCGTATCCTCCCATGGCGAAATCCTGCCGACCACCACCGGATCCGCCGTGGAAATGCGCGATGCTTTTTACAATATCATCGGCGCGATGCCCCTTCGAAATCGCAGACTGCGAGCAACATGCGACGATGGAGTAGCATTGGTCATTCGGAGCAGTCAGAATAACCACGCCATCAACTATTTCTGATAGGATATTCACCGCTAGGGGCCGCAGTTCGTCCTGCTGGACGTCGTCGACTTTTTGTTCAACGCGAAACAGTCCATCGCCAATTGCTTTTGCTGATTTTGCAATTTTAGTTGCCATGTTTTGTAGAGTAGCATTCCGCGCTGCCTTCGCCGACTTTTCCAATTCACGGCAGCGACTAAGCAGTGACTCCGTTTTCGCCGTAACCTCCGAGGATTGGCACGAAAAACTTTTGCATTGGTGGTCGACTATTTTGCAATTTGTACGAAAAAAATCAAATGCCGCCCATCCGCTAATCGCTTCTATGCGACGAATTCCTGACGCTATGGCGCAACATGATACTATTTTGAAGCACGCAATTTCAGAAGTGTTTCCAACGTGGCAGCCGCCACAGAGTTCCATGGAAAAATCACCAAATTTTACTACGCGTACCACGTCACCATACTTTTCACCGAAATTCGCCACGCATCCGGCTGGAATGTCGTTAGCAGGCACCTCAAAGATTTCCGAATCAATGCATTCCAAAATTTTTTCCATCACAAGACTTTCGATGTCTTCCAGTTCCCGTTCCGTCGGAGGCGCAAGCACGTTAAAATCGAAACGCAGACGCTTGTCATCAACGCATGAACCCGCTTGCTTAACGTGGTTTCCGAGAATTTTCCGCAACGCCGCATCCAACAAATGTGTCGCAGAGTGGTTTCTCGTGGTATTCAGCCGCACTGTTTTGTCGACAGACAGTAATACACCTTCGCCGCCAACTATTTCTTCATCGAAATTCACCATTTCATGGAGATGGCGGCCGTTTTTATCCCTCTGAACGTCGACGATTGTAAATACTTTCCCTCCGATCGTTCCTGTCCCGCGGTCTCCGACTTGGCCCCCGCTTTCCGCGTAAAACGGGGTTTTGTCAGTCATTAAAAACCTTCTATTCCCGCTACTAACTATGTCAACCACCGTTGCCGCCACGTTTTCAACGGCGTCAATGGCGTAACCGGTGAACTTTGTCCCATCGCCAGCGCTATCGGACACTTCGATGGCAGATCTCTTCTGTGTCGCCCGGCCAAGTGCCCTTTGCCTTCCCATGGCGTCCTCGAAACCGACCATGTCCACGGAAATTCCACGCTCCATCGCCATCAACTGGGTCAGATCGGGAGGAAACCCGTATGTATCGTACAACAAAAATGCATCGTTTCCGGAAATTTCATCGACTGATTCCTCGCAAATTTCATGGAAAATCGCTACGCCCCTATCAATTGTCCTCGAAAATGATTGCTCTTCGTTTTGCAGAGCTTTTTCGATTACGGCTTTTTGTTCCACCAATTCCGGGAAGACTTTGCCCATTTTGTCGATAACCACTGATGCCAAGTTCGCAAAAAATCCATGGGGCATTTTCAACAGATTTCCGAACATCACAGCTCGGCGCAATATGCGGCGAAGGACATACCCACGCCCCTCATTGGATGGGAAAATGCCATCGCCGATTGCAAAAGTTAGTGTTCTGACGTGGTCGGCAATTGCCCGAAACCAAAAGTCCGTACGCTCGTCCTCAGACATATTGCTGCGCGATTGAGGGACCGTCCCGTGGTATTTTCTGCCACACATCCTCCCAATTTCAGCAAAAGTATCGGAAAATAAATCACTGTCGTAATTCGACGGCAACAATGAAAAATCAGAAAAATTTTTTGTTTTCGCCAGTATTCCAACGATCCGTTCCAATCCAGCACCGGTGTCGACGTGTTTGCTTTGGAGTGTGGAAAACGTTCCGTCGCCGTTTGAGTTGAATTCTATGAATACCAAATTCCATAGCTCTATGCACCATGGGCTCCCGGTGTTTACAAGACTTACGCCGTTATCGCCGCTAGGTGTCAAATCAATGTGAACTTCCGTGCATGGTCCACACGGTCCTGTGTCTCCCATCATCCAGAAATTATCACGCTTCGACCCTTTGATTATGTGAATTTTCGGATCCATTCCCTCGCCGTGAAATATTTTTTCCCAGATTTCATGGGATTCTCCATCGAATTCCGCTGGTTCATCGGGGTTTGGTGCGTACACCGTCGCATAGAGTCGATTTTTTGGCATCTTCCAAACCGTTGTCAAAAGTTCCCACGCCATCTCGATGGCCTCTCTTTTAAAGTAGTCACCGAATGACCAGTTGCCTAACATTTCGAAAAAAGTGTGATGGTATGTGTCGAAACCAACATCATCGAGGTCGTTATGTTTGCCGCCGGCTCGTATGCACTTCTGCGTATCGGCTGCTCGCTGAAATTGCGTTTTTGTCGCACCGAGAAAAATTGGAACAAATTGGTTCATCCCAGCATTTGTGAACAATAAATTCGGAGCATCCGGCATCAGCGACGACGATTTGACAATTTTGTGACCATAATTTTCAAAAAAATCGAGAAATGATTGTCTTATTTCGTCTGAGTTCATACTGGTGAAACGTTAATTTTAACGATAATTTTGCAAAACAAAAATCACCGTTTTTTCGATATAGTCATCTTACCCGAGAAAAGCATTCTATCTAACAATATTTGCCGAAAAGATTCATGTTTTTATGAAAAAAAATACGCTTTCTTCAGGTAAGATAACTATAGTCATCTTACCTGAAAAGAGCATATTGTTTTTCCATACAAACATGAACTTTCCGTTGGTGTGTCGTTCCATTATAGCGATCACACTCGACAAGGGCATTCTATCCAACGATACCTGGCGAGGAATTTTTTTTTTTCATAAAGGAAAGCATGCCCTTCTCAG
>JAISXS010000044.1 GCA_031270385.1 Puniceicoccales bacterium
TTCTGTATTTTCTATTCAGCGGCACACGCTCCAAGTTCCCGGTCTCCCTCAACTTCTTCTTCCACTCGAATATGGCACGCACGCTCACTCCAAACGTCTCGCTCGCTTTCATATTTTAACACACTTTTTTTCAAATCCGTCGTATAGTATGCCATCTACTCTTCATGTGCAAATTTAAATGCGCTTGTCAAGGAGTTTGACTATAAAATGCTTTTCTCGAGTAAGATGACTATAGTCATCTTACCCAAAAAGAGCATATTGTTTTTCCATACAAGCATGAACTTTCCGTTGGTGCGTCGTTGCACTGGAATGCTTTTGTCAAGCAAGACGGCCATATAATCATCTTCCCCGAAAAAAGCACACCCCCTATTCTAAAAAAACGAGAATCTGCCCGCTAAATATCGTTAGGCAGAATGCTTTTTTCAAGTAAGATAACTATAACGATATTTGACGGAAAGATCCGTATTTTTATGAAAAAAATACGCTTTCTTCAGGTAAGATAACTATATATAGCCGTCACACTCGACAGGGGCGTCCTGCCCAACGATACTTAGCGGGAGATTTTTCCTTTTCATAAAGGAAAATACGCCCCTCTCAAGTGAAACAGCTATAGTCATCTTTCCCGAAAAAAGCATACTCTTCATTCTAAAAAACGAGAACCTTTCCGCTAAATATCGTTAAATAGAATGCTTTTCTCAAGCAAGACGACTATATATAGACCACGGTAGGTCGGAGCAACACGATGGAAGAACAAACGAACCCATGATTTTTTCAGTTGAAAAGGGCGTTTTTTCTTTCGCAGAAGAGGGAATTTTGTCGCCTAGCATCGTTGAATGAAATGCCCTTGTCGGGTGTGTCGACTGTGCCGCACGGTGCCGTAAAACAGGGTGCACTTATCGGGTGTGGCGGGCATATCATTGTTTTGGAGTGGAATTTGCTAGAAGTGGTGACCAACATTTGAGGAGTCTTAGTTGTTATGCCGAGGGAGGATCGTAATTCATCAAAAGCCGGTAACTGTGAAAATATGGAAATGGCAAGTATTGGGTTAAATTCATATATGATAAATGTCGTAACAATGGTATTCACATAGTGGCCAATCCAGTTGTTAAATTGACTGTCCATCATGCATTCTCTTCGTATCAACAGCATGCCATTATAAATGGATCGGTAAATGGTTTTAAAAGATTCATAGTCAATTTCATCTTCGCGCATGGCGTCACGTGCATCGAGAACGCGCATATCCAACCTAGAGCTAACTGTAGTGCGTAATCTGTTCAATACGTCGAAATTGACTTTGAAGAACGGTACGCGCTTTGGTGCACCGGCAAGGCGTCGCAACCTTTTGTATCCATACGAATTTATAAATAAGGCAATGACGACGCATTGGTGGCCGGTGGTATTTTGAGTAATACTGAAAACATTTTTAAAAAAATAACGCACGGTACGCATAATTTCTGCAGCCTTCGATGATGAACCTCCAAATTTTTCGCACGTCCTATCCAATTCGCCCAATATGATCTCAATTTTTGATATGAACTGACTTAATATGATCTGATCGGGGTTTTTGCTGCCTTGCTCGCTTATAACCTCGTTAGCGACAAAAATTACATCGTCAATGTGTTGCACCGCAGATACGAGTTGATCATTCAGTATTTGTTCAAAATTAGGCACTTGTTGCTGCTGATTGGTGTGTTGTGGCGCAAGACTCCTTATAAACCTAAAAACCGCATCATTATTATTCGACATTTATCATCCTTCCTAATTGCAAGGTGTGGCCTGTATTTGTCCAACATATATTGTCAATGAAAAATAACACAATTTTTACTTCTCGCAAAAAATGTTTGTTTTTGTTACACAACAATTTTTAAGCAAGACAACTAAAAAAACGCATCTTGCTCTGAAACCTCACCTATCAGTGGCCAGAATTTCCATGCTGCCTGCGGACGAAATCATTGAATCATCGAGTTTTGTGCCGAAGATTTCGGAGTCATCCAATATGATCAACCTTTTCTTTGCACGCGTACAAGCAACGTAGAGCAACCTACACTCGTTATTGCTAAATTTGGAAAATTGTTCTCCGGTGAGCAATTTTCTTTGTGCGGATGTCCCAAATAATTTACGTCCGCGGTACATAAATGGCAGTATCACCACCTGCCATTCCAGTCCCTTGCTTTTGTGAAACGTCAAAAATTGCACGGCTGATTGGTTAATTTTTTCCGATTCAATTGGACTTTCGATTTTTTCCGTGAAAAAATTTTCCGCTTCCACGGGATTCATACCGCAAACCTCGGCGAAATAGCATAATTCAACCGCTTGTTTCCGTTTCAATGCAAAGTCTTCCTTCGAAAAAATTCCAATTGCATCTATTCTTTGGAAAATTTTTACTTCGTCTAAAATTAGTAAAAGAAATTTTGCCAGTGGCCCACTATGTCTCTTTTTCCGTATTTGAGAAAATGCAACGTCAACGGCAGCACACTGCTGACTACCCTTATATTTAAAATAATCTATGATTTCCGTACTTTTGAATCCGAAGATTTCGCGCAGGATGCCCGCGAATTCGCGGTCGTCGACGGGATTATTTATGTAGCGAAGGCACGATGCTAACCAGCGAATTGGTGACGGAGCATTGGGCGTCATTGCGTCAAAATGTAATTGTACTTGTGGAAATTTTCCATCCCCTGAAAAGCATTTCGATATGTCGAGTAGCCAATCCTTGCGCGGTGCGAGTATAGCTACGTCAGACCACGAGTTCACGCCGAAAGCTGCAGCAGCTTTGCCTATAAATAGCTCGGCAACTTGCTTCGCAGCGCATGTTACCTTGTCACCGTCACATTTTTTCAGTTTAAAAATGCTGATCCCGCCTCCGCAATTATTTGGCCTCGCTTCTAGCGGAACAAAATTAATATCCGCAAACACTCCCGAAAACTTATAGTTTACAAAATCCACAATCTCCGATGGACATCGCATCGTTACGGCGAATGTTAGTTCAGCGGCGGCGGAATGGCGGACAAGTGACTCATGTAATTTTGTGTAAACTTTGACATCTGCACGATCGCAATAAATTGATTGCTGTGGATCACCAACCATGGAAAAATAGCCGTCCTCTGGAAAATTTTTCAGCGTGTCCATGCAAATACCTTCGCCTAGCACTTTTTGTGAAATCCCAAGAAGAAACCTGAATTGCTGACCGTCAGTATCCTGCGCTTCGTCCAAAATCACGGCGTACGGCATGGCCTCTATTTCTGCTATCACATCCCGATTTTCCAAAAGAACAAGTGCAAGATTTATCAGATCGTCGTACAACAGTTTTCCGGTATCCACGCGAAAGCCTTTATACGCCTCGGCAACCTTCGCCATGAAAAATTCCTCGGACCTTCGTTTCCAAGCAATGAAATCTTTCAGTTCCTGTTGGCAAAATTGTATGAAATTTTGACTACTACAAATTTCCAAAAAATCAGGCATCGGAAAGTATTCTCCGCGATTTCTGAATGATTCCCATTCCGCCAGCAATTGAAGGAATTGCTTTATTTTCAATTCATTGCCCTTCGCCGCGTGCGCCAGAATATTGCCGACATCAATCTCTGGAACATTCGTAATTCCTCGGCAATCAGCCGCCTCAGCACACGATATTCTTCCAATGGCGCTGGCCATCAGATCATCGATACTATGCGTGCACAGGAAATCATTGCGCACGCTTTCCGGAATTACATTCAACGGATCTCCGAAATGTTTCAAAAATTCCGACCACAATCGGTTTTCATCTTCCGCAATTTCAAAATCACCACGTATACCGACTTTCATGCAATGTGTTCTCAAAAATTTCGCAGCCAACGCGTGTATGGTACCAAAAAATACGTATTCCATGCGTGCCAGACATAATCCTCGCATGTGACTGGAGTTTTCTGTTTTTGCGAAGATTATGGTTGACACCCTGTCCCTGATTTCAGCGGCCGCTTTTTCTGTGTAGGTAACTGCGACCAACCTCCCGCATTGCGTGTTCTCATCGGATGATTCCTTGGCATCCCAATTTATGAAATTCGCTATTCTCTCCGTTATGGCGGTTGTTTTTCCGGCCCCAGCGGAGGCTATAACGGAAAAATTTCTCCAAATTTCTTCGGCGAAAGCGCTGCGCTGGGATTGGTCGGAAAGTTGCATACAAAATACTCCGCGAAAGTTTTTACTATCGCTTCTGCTGGGATCCTGCTAAACCTCCCGAGGAGGTCAATAAATGATACAATTGTAATCGACACCGGTCGCTGACGCCTACCACGCTGCAACCAGCGAATGTGCTGACAAAATATGTTATAGTCATCTTCCCCGAAAAAAGCACATCCTCTATTCCAAAAAATTGGAGTTTTTCGCTAAACATCGTTAGATAAAATGCTTTTCTCAAGTAAGACGATTGTGTTTATTAATCAGCTATAACCACCGAGCGCAAAAAAAACCACCCGAGCCTGACGCCCTCAAACTTCCAATGGACGGAACAGAGTCGTAGACCAAAATCAAGGCACTGTTTTTATATGTAATTCGCGTAATTGTTTTTCGCTGGGCGGAGATGGAGATTGCGCCATTAGGTCGATGCCGCGCTGGGTTTTTGGGAAGGCTATGACGTCACGTATACTGGAAGTTCCACATAGCAACGCGACTATCCTATCCAATCCAAGTGCAATTCCCCCATGCGGCGGCGCACCAAATTTGAACGCCTTTAGCATGTACCCAAACCTGTCGTTTGCGACATTTTCTGGAATTTTTAGAATTTCCTTAAATACATATTCCTGCAATTGCGGCTGATGAATTCGTATACTTCCGCCGCCGAGTTCCGTTCCATTGAGCACGATGTCATAGTGCTGCCCGCGGACGGATTGCGGATTAGTTTTTAGCAATTCGATATCATCTGTAACCGGTGCTGTGAACGGATGATGGGTTGCCACGAAACGCCCCTGGTCGTCATCGAATGTCATCAGCGGAAAATCAACGACCCATAGAAAATTAAACACGTCGTCCGGGATATGCATTTTTCCCTTTGCAACCGCCAGATCTCGGCACTCAAGGCGAACCCTGCCAAGAATTGTGCAGGCACGCTCCCATTTATCGGCGGCAAAAAATACCATATCTCCGTTGCCAATGTTCAGTCGCTCGGCGAGTGCAGTTTTTTCCCCATCCGATAGAAATTTCAAAATCGGAGACCTCCACTGCCCGTTTTCGACTTTTATGTATGCTAAACCCTTCGCTCCCAGCGTTTTTGCAATGTCTTCGATGGACTTCATTTCGCCCTGGGAGATGTCAGCCAATGCCTTTGCGTTGAATGCTTTGACCGCTCCGCCGTCACCAACCACCGATGAAAATACCTTGAAATCCGAATTCTTAAAAATGTCGGAAAAATCGTAAATTTCCATTGAAAAACGGGTATCGGGTTTATCGGATCCAAAGCGATCCATGGCATCTACAAACGTCACACGCGGAAACGGTGTCATAACGTCCACGCCAATGGCGTCTTTCCACAGCGCTTTCAGCATTCCCTCGACCAGGGAATACATATCTTCGCGATCGATAAACGACATTTCCAGGTCGATCTGCGTGAATTCCGGCTGCCTATCGGCACGAAGATCCTCGTCACGGAAACATCGTGCCAGAGAGTAATACCTTTCGACACCGGCAACCATGAGCATTTGCTTGTACTGCTGCGGGGATTGCGCAAGGGCATACATGGACCCTGGATTTAGCCTGCTTGGCACCAAAAATTCCCTCGCCCCCTCCGGTGTTGTCTTGAAAAGGTATGGTGTTTCGATCTCCAAAAATCCATTTTTATCCAAATAATTCCTCACAACATAGGATGCGCAATGGCGTGTCCGAAGACGTTTAAAACTCTTTTGCCTACGCAAATCCAAATAGCGGTATGTCAACCTCAGATCTTCTCCGACGGTGTCTGCCTTCGCCTCAGCCATTGGAAATGGCAAAACGTCACAGATGTTGTGGACAACCAATTCATCGACGACAATTTCAATCTCTCCGGTAGCTATTTTGGAATTCGCGGTATCGGCCGGTCTGGCTACAACCTTGCCCAAAATTTCGATGACGGATTCATCGCGCAGGCACCGAACGTCTCCCAATTCACTGCGGTTTAGATCGAAAACCAACTGAGTTATTCCCTCCCTGTCGCGAAGATCTATGAAGAATAGGCCACCGTGATCGCGAATAGCGTGTACCCACCCTATGAGCCGCACATTTTCCCCGATATTTTTCGCCGTCAGTTCGTTACAATGGTGCGTTCTTTTCATTTTTTATAGATTGAACGCAGATAAAATACTGAAGCCGCTCTCTTTCAAGTCAATTATTGCGCACTACCCGACAATTTACGACAACCTCATAGATCTTTAGCATATGCAGCACCATCAAGTTAAGTCTCTAAAAAGCGATTGTCCATTTCCAATTTCCTACTAAATTATTGCTTTATTCCGCTGTTTCCGTAGCGTGCGAGCGGTTTGTTATGGATGTCGAAGTGTTTTCAGCGAGCGGTGCTGGTTTCTGGCTAGATGGCAAAATACCAAATAAAGCTTCAAAATTTTGCAACGATTCTCGTGAAGTGATGCCTAGGGATTGTTTTGTCGCCTTTGTAACTGAGACCGGAGATGGCCATGATTTCCTGCGCAACGCAATGGAAAAGGGAGCGAGTTGTGCCGTCGTTTCGAAAGCGGATCACAGCATTTCGTTGCCGCAATTCGTTTGTGAGGACACCAGTGCAGCACTGGAAAAATTTGCTAGATTTGCGCGGGCAAAATTTTGTGGAACAACGATCGCTATTACCGGAAGTTTTGGAAAAACTACCACGAAGGAAATTTTGAAACTCCTCCTAGGTGTCAAAAATAACGCGACGTTTGAAAATAAAAACGGAAAGATTGGTATTCCAATGACACTGGCGGCACTAGTAGATAGCGAAAATTTTGCGATTATCGAGGTTGGTATCGATGCTCCGGGAACTGTAGACGGCTACATCGACATGATAATGCCAAATATCGCGATTGTCACCGGGATTGGAAAAATTCATATCGGCGGAATGGTCAGCGAGGAGGCGATTGCCTGCGAAAAGTGTAAATTGCCGGCCTACGCCGTGAAAAACGGCGGTTTTGGTATTTTAGCCGAAGAATGCGCGAGATTTGAATGTTTTCGAACCCTTGGCAATGGGTGTATTGGTATCAGTCGCGGAGGAAAGGAGCATGGCTATGAAATAGATGACGTCGGTGGGCAGTACAATATTACCTTGGCGTTCGATGGGCAATCTTTCAAATTTGCATTGCCGAATTCCATGAGTCGCGGAACTGCAAAAAATTTTATCCTTGCCTGCGTTTGTGCGATGAAATTAGGCGTTAGCGTTGAACTTGTCCGGGAACGAATTCTGCAGTGGAGACCGGCAAAGTGGCGTGGCGAAATCATAGTTTCCGGCAATAAAACGTATTTCGCCGATTGCTACAACGCGAATCCCATTGCGATGGCGGATTCTCTGGAGCATTTCGATCGGCTATTTCCCAATTGTGGAAGGATGTTCGTCATAGGGGCTCTCAAAACATCTGAAATCGGAGCAAGCGTCGACGATGAAAATGAAAAAATCTTCCAAAATTTGCCAATTCGCAACAACGACACGGTAGTGATCGTCGGAGAAAATAGTCCTCGACTCCGCAAAAATATTAAATCCAACGATGTCATAGCAGTCCAAACTACCGCGAATGCAATGAAATACGTAAAAAATTTTTCCGGTGTGGTATATTTAAAAGGTCACCGCAGTTATGAGTTAGAAAAATTATTGCCATAGCTCCGGCATTCCTAGGGATATAAACCACATTGCAAATGACTAGTGTAATCCAGAATCATTTGAAAGAAATAGTCGAAGGGCGTGGCGACTTCTTTGCCCATTTCCGCGGTTGCAAGGCAAGTGTTGGTGAAAACATGCGCCTCGTGATGCGACGGAACGTGGGTATTTGTGCGGACATTTTCATAGAAGAAAAAATAGCTTTTGACTTGGTCATCCTTGCGGACTCCGGTTACCCTGGAAAATTTTGCGTCAATTTCAGGCTTTGCGAAGGCAGTCAACTGAAATGTCTCGTTTTTTCGGAGTTTTGCAAAAAACTGGAAATCTCAATATCGTCCACTATGAACGGCAAGAACTCCAAGTCGGAAATTGGCAGCTTCTTCATCGGAAAAAATCACAGTAAGCAAATCTTTAGCGTATCCCAGACTCACAATGCTGCAGGTTCCACATCCAAAGTTGTTAGCAAGGCTGTGCTGGATGACTGTTCAATTCACGAGTTCCGCGGCAATGTAAACATCTCGGAAGCCGCAGAAAACAGCGATGCACATCAGAAAAATGAAAACATTTTACTCTCGAACCAAGCGTTCGTTAAAAGTTCTCCGACGTTGAACATATTAAACAACAATGTCAAATGTTCCCATGGGGCAACCGTTGGTTCGGTCGACGCTTCGACAATATTCTACATGAGAAGCCGCGGAATTCCAATGGATACCTGTAAACAACTGATCACAGATGGCATGCTGTTGTCGATGCTCGGATAACTGACGTTTATAGCCGTCACACTCGAGAGGGGCGTCCTGCCCAACGATACTTAGCGGGAGATTTTTCCTTTTTATAAAGGAAAGTACGCCCCTCTCAAGTGAAACAGCTATAGTTGTCTCAGTTGATTCCATCGAGTATAGCAGCTCCGGTTAAGAAAGGCACAAAAAAGCATGGTAAAGTGCATCGCCAAGGGAAGAGAAAAGAGGCAAGATATCCCTGAGTTTTCGTTTGAGTTTAGCCCAAAATTTTTCGA
>JAISXS010000077.1 GCA_031270385.1 Puniceicoccales bacterium
CGAAAACTGGGAATTAACCGGCACATACAGGGGAACATACGGTAGGCATTTTATTATGCACATAGCAGCACTCGGAATTGGATATAATTTTTGAAAATTCCCACACAAGGGTCCTCTTATCGCGCTACGTTACAAACGCAGCGCGGCAGAGGGGCTTGATGTGGAAAGCGAAATCATGCCAGACGAAAGCAACTTGTGTAAATGTTTCATAGAATCTTGCAAAACACCGATTGATTTGCACTGTTTAAGGTCTTGAAGGATATGAACTCCATGCTGAATTTAACACCACGAGCTCAGCAAGTGCTCGCCGTAGCCAGGCAAGAAGCGGAGAGGCTTGGCAAATCTGTGATTGGAACGGAACACATTTTGCTAGCTCTAATGCAGTTGCCGCAGTGCATTGCGATTAGCATTTTGCATTCGATGAATGTTGATCTTGGTGCTATCAGGGCAGATATCGAGCGATTATCGGAAAAGGATACCCGTGTTTCGGATGGCGGAAATATCGAGTTGTCACCCGTCGTACAGAGAGTGCTTGTTGCAGCGGCGAAGGAAGCAACAATGCTGCAGCATCCATATATTGGGACGGAACACATTTTGCTTGGCATACTGCGGGAAGATGAGGGAATAGCAGCTAAGTTGTTACTCGACGCCGGTGTTAAACTTGAAACTTGTAGACAGGCGATTCTCTCGGCCTTGGACCCAAATTTTGTCGGTGGAGCTGGGGATTTTGACGATGACGATGGTAATGAGCAACGTCCCCAGGCGGATTCAGATACCAAAATGTGTGACTCCATATCATATGTGAAAACTCCTGCTTTGAAATCGTTTGGCCACGATCTCACCGAGATGGCAAAGGAGAACAAGCTTGATCCGGTCATAGGCAGGGAGAAGGAAATCACCCGTGTCCTGCAAATTTTGTGCCGCCGGTCGAAGAATAATCCCGTGCTTGTCGGGGAAGCCGGCGTAGGAAAAACGGCAATAGTTGAAGGTCTGGCACAGTCCATTGCCTACGGGCAAGCCCCGGAGGCTTTACTGAACAAGCGTGTTATTTCCCTAGACATGGCCTTAATGCTAGCAGGAACGAAATATCGTGGACAGTTTGAAGAACGCATAAAATCCGTAATGGATGACATAAAACGAGCTAAAAATGTCATTTTGTTTCTCGATGAGTTGCACACAATCATTGGTGCTGGGTCATCGGAAGGGTCCATGGATGCGTCAAATATTTTAAAACCAGCACTATCACGGGGGGAAGTCCAGTGCATTGGGGCAACGACGTTTGGAGAATACCGCAAGCACGTCGAAAAAGACAGTGCCTTGGAGCGTAGATTTCAACCGGTGCAGGTGGATCAGCCGAGCGTGGAAGACGCGATTGCCATACTTTGTGGCGTGAAAAAGTGCTATGAGAGATACCACGGCGTGCAATACACGGATGATGCGATTGAGGAATCGGTTAGGTTGTCTGCCAGGTACATCCCCGACAGGTTTTTGCCGGATAAGGCCATTGATGTAATCGACGAAGCCGGCGCTCGCGCGAGAATCGGGGCACCAAGGCAATCACTAAAGGTGAAAAAACTGTTTGAAAAAATAGAAAAAGTACGAAAGGACAAGGAATCTGCAGTCGTCGACCAAGATTTTGAAAAAGCTGCCAAATTGCGGGATGTGGAAAAAAAATTGATTGAGGAAAGGGAAAAATTAGCCGAGGAAACAAAAAGAGGGGAGAAAACAAAAATCATCACAGTGGACGCGAATGCGGTTTTGTCCGTGATATCGGCGTGGTCCGGCGTTCCCGTTATTCGCTTGGAAAAGAATGAATCCGAGCGATTGCTCAACCTCGAAGATTCCCTGAAAAAAGCAATCATAGGTCAGGACGAAGCGGTCAGCGCAATCGCGCGTGCTATCCGCCGGTCGCGAACCGATCTAAATGATCCAAATAAACCGATTGGGTCATTTCTTTTTCTTGGGCCAACTGGAGTCGGGAAAACACATTTGGCGAAAATGCTTTCCGAACAAATTTTCGGGAACAAGGACGCTGTTATTCAAGTCGACATGTCAGAGTACATGGAGAAGCATTCCGTGTCGCGGATGGTTGGTTCGCCGCCGGGGTATATTGGCCACGACGAGGGTGGACAGCTCACTGAAAAGATAAGACGTAAGCCGTATTCCGTCGTCCTATTCGATGAGGTTGAGAAAGCGCATCCCGATGTACTACAGATTTTGTTGCAAGTTTTGGAGGACGGTCACATGACCGACAGCCAGGGCAGGGTGGTCGATTTTAAAAATACGATACTGATAATGACGAGTAATGTCGGTGCCGAAATCTTGCAAAAAGAGATGTCGCTCGGTTTTGGCGCCGGGCAGGACGCTGTCCAAGATTTTGATAAAGCGAAAGTGGCAATCCTAGACGAGGCGAAAAAAGCATTTAGACCAGAGTTCATCAATAGATTGACGGAAATGATAGTCTTCAAGCGATTAGATTGTGATTCTTTGCGCAAGATTGTAGACATTGAATTGGCCAAAGTGAGCAAGCGTGCTGCCGAGAAAGGAATCAGCCTTTTGTTCGATGAAAGTTCCGTGGAATTTCTTGTCCAAAAAGGCTATGACAAAAAATTGGGGGCACGGCCACTGAATCGTGCCATAGAAAAAAATGTTGAGGATGTTCTTGCGGACAAATTTTTGATTGGGGACGTATCAGTTGGTTCAGCGGTGGCAATATCGCACAAGGACGGCGATGAGAATTTATCATTTGCGGTGAACGCGGAATCGGAAGGGCCAGCTGACCCTGCACATATCAGAAAAAAAAGAGTTAGCGACGGTGGCGCGAAGAACAAACAGGCTGCAAGCTAGGCAGCCTATTCGAAAGATCCCTATCCGTTGACCGTTATAGTTTTTTTACTTAAAAAAGCATTCTATAGCTGTCACGCCCGACAGGGGCGTCTTATCCGACGATACTTGGCGGGAAAATTTTTCTTTTTGCAAAGAAAAGTACGCCCTCGTCAAGGGGAATTGCTATAGCGGCAAAATTCCCGTTTTTTGGAATTAGGTGGGATGCTTTTTTCGGGTAAGATGACTATAACGATATTTATAGCAATTCCCCTTGACGAGGGCGTTTGAAAAT
Organism: Puniceicoccales bacterium; assembly: GCA_031270385.1. Lineage (GTDB taxonomy): Bacteria > Verrucomicrobiota > Verrucomicrobiia > Opitutales > JAIRKQ01 > JAIRKQ01. Next base: position 3,119 of record JAISXS010000077.1, read on the forward strand.
ATAGTAGGTAAGAGCGAGATGTACTATTCGAATGATCTGAGGGAAAAGGTAGTAAAGTATTTCGAGAATCACAG
>JAISXS010000078.1 GCA_031270385.1 Puniceicoccales bacterium
GCTCGGGGGCTCCAGAGTTTGAAAGTTTGATTCGATTTTTACAGAAAAGGAAATAAAATGGCTAAGGAAACATTCGAGCGAAAAAAGCCGCATGTGAATGTTGGTACCATCGGGCACGTTGACCATGGTAAATCGACGCTTACAACGGCGATTTTAAAAGTGCAGGCCGATAAGGGATTGGCCGAATTCAAATCCTATGCGGACGTTACGAAGGGCGGCACGGTACGCGACGCAAGTAAAACTGTTACGATCGCTGTATCACACGTCGAATACCAGACGGAGGGTCGCCATTATGCCCACGTCGATTGCCCTGGACACGCTGATTTTGTGAAAAACATGATAACTGGCGCAGCCCAAATGGACGGTGCAATTCTGGTGGTCAGTGCCTATGATGGTCCAATGCCGCAAACCAGGGAACATATTCTTCTGGCTCAGCAGGTTGGGGTTCCGAACTTGGTCGTTTTTCTAAACAAGGTCGATCTTCTGGATGACCCGGATTTGCTTGACCTGGTCGAAGAAGAAATTCGTGACTTGTTGAACAAATACGAATATCCTGGAAAAAGCACTACCATAGTCCGTGGATCAGCACTGGCAGCTCTGGAAGGCAAGCCAGATGGCGTAAAGGCGATCGAGCAATTGCTCGCAGCCGTTGACGAGGACATTCCGGAGCCGTCGCGAGACATTGATAGACCATTCCTAATGTCCGTCGAAGACGTCTTTTCAATTACTGGCCGTGGAACTGTTGCAACTGGACGCATCGAGCGTGGGACAGTGAAAGTTGGCGAAGAAATTGAAATCGTCGGTCTTCGCGAGACCATGAGAACTACCTGCACCGGCGTCGAAATGTTTAGAAAACTGCTAGATAAGGGCCAAGCCGGTGACAATGTCGGCGTTCTCCTGCGCGGCGTCGACAAAGATGGCGTTGAGCGTGGCCAAGTATTGGCCAAAGTCGGATCGATCCATCCGCATACCAAGGCAAAGGCGGAAATTTACGTCCTCACGAAGGATGAGGGAGGCCGTCACACTGCGTTCACGGGTGGATATCGCCCGCAGTTTTACTTCGGAACTGCAGACGTCACGGGGGTCATAGATATCCCGAAGGGGTCAGGCGGTTCTGCAGAGGAGGTTAAGGTTGTTATCCCCGGCGACAACTTAACTATAGAACTAACCTTGCAAAAGCAAATCGCAATGGAGAAGGGACAGAAGTTTGCCATTCGCGAAGGCGGCCGCACGATAGGAGCCGGTCGTATCACGGAAATACTGGTCTGAATTCCATTTTTGCTTGGTGTTGTGGTGCTCGTAGATTTACAGGAGAATAGTTCAATCGGTAGAGCAACGGTCTCCAAAACCGTAAGTTGGGGGTTCGAGTCCCTCTTCTCCTGCCATGCGTGTTGAAGTGATGGCCGGTACAGTAAAGAAATTTTTTTCCGAGACAGTTGGTGAGTTGAAGAAGTCGGTGTGGCCAAGCAGAAAGGAACTGGGTCGCTCAACTGTGGTCGTTGTTGTTGGGATGTTTTTAATTGGTTTTTACATAAGTATTGTAGATTTTTCACTGTTAAATATAGTCGATTTCATAAGCAAATTGGTTAGAGGATAGAATGGACGACGAGGAGTTGGAGTCTGATGTTGCGTTTGATGAAAGCATGTTGTTGCCGAAATGGTTTGCCCTGCAGACATTGTCCAATCAGGAAAGCAAAGTAAAGACGACGATCCAAGTGGCCATCAAAGAGCACGCATTGGAAGACGTTATCCTCGACATTTTGGTGCCGACAGAAAAAGTCGTTGAAGTAAAAAATGGCAAGAAAATTACACACGTGAGAAAATTTTACCCAGGCTACGTGTTCATAAAGATGCGTACCCGTGGCGACGATGGTAAGCCCCTCCACGAAGCGATGTCGATCGTAAGAAACACTAACGGCGTGGTGCGTTTCGTTGGAGATCGGAAGCCGGTTGAGTTGAAGCAAAGTGAAATTGATGACATTTTGAAAAAAGTCGAAGCAGTTATCGGAAAGGTTGTTCCGAAAGTCGCTTATGGTGTTGGAGAAATTGTGAAAATTAGCGACGGTCCATTTTTAAACTTGACAGGCGCCATAGAAGAAATTGATACAGATCAGGGTCGTTTGCGTGTCAATGTCACAATGTTTGGTCGTTCGACGCCGGTCGATTTAGAGTTTTGGCAAGTTGAGCGGTTTGTTGGCGAGAAAAGTTAAAATTTTCAGGAAAAGAGATGGCGAAAAAAGTTATCAAAGAGATAAAGTTGCAGCTGCCGGCTGGTGCTGCTAACCCTGCTCCTCCGGTTGGTCCTGCTCTTGGTGCTGCTGGAGTAAACATTATGGGATTTTGCAAGGAATTCAACGCAAAGACCAAGGATCAAAACGGCATGATTTTGCCGGTCGTGATTTCCGTATACGCTGACAAATCGTTTAGCTTCATTCTAAAGTCGCCGCCGGCGTCTGTATTGTTGAAAAAAGCAGCTGGCGTAGAGAAGGCATCGGGCGTGCCAAATCGCAATAAAGTCGGAAAAGTTACAATGGCGCAAATCATTGAAATTGCAAATATTAAAAAAGAAGACCTAAATGCGAATTCGAAGGAACAGGCGGCGAAGATAATTGAAGGAACGGCGAGAAGCATGGGCATAGACGTAATTAAATGAAATTTTTATGAAAAAAGCAAGCAAGCGACGTATCAAGGCGCAGGAGGTTGCGGACCTAAGGAACGAGTATTCCATTTCCGAAGCCGTTGAACTGCTGAGCAAAATGCCAAAGACGAAATTCGATGAGACCGTTGTTTTGGCTGTGCATCTTGGAGTTGATCCAAAGCAGAGCGATCACATGGTGCGTGGAACGGTCGTTCTTCCCAACGGAAGCGGCCGCAATATCAGGATTCTGGCGTTTACAGATGATCCGGAAAGCGCACTGGCATCCGGGGCAGATGTGGCAGGATTGCACGACATTTTGCAAAAAATCAACGAAGGATGGCTCGATTTTGACATAGCCGTTGCGACGACATCGGCGATGAGGGATGTTCGTTCCGTTGCTAGAATACTTGGTCCCCGTGGACTCATGCCGAATCCAAAAACCTGCACCGTATCAGACGATTTAGATTCCGCGATCAAGGCGGTCAAGGCTGGTCGTGTCGAGTTCAAAATGGACAAAACGGCAAATTTGGCGGTCGTGATCGGGAAGAGATCGTTCGATGCGCAGAAGTTGGTGGAGAATTGCGAAGTGGCTGTTGACGTGCTATCCAAAGCGCGTCCAGCTGAATTTCGCGGAAAATTTATTGCTTCGATGACTGTCGCGGCCACGATGACCCCGGGAATAAAGTTGTCGTCAAAAATCTTTGGAAAGTTTTAGTGGAGTGGGCGAAATGAGAAACGAAAAACATCTCCTTGTTAGGGAAATACAAAAACATCTCGCCAAGTCGACGTATGTTTTTTTTACGGATTTTTGTCGAGTAACCGTTTCGGATGTCGCAGTCATACGTAAATTTTTGCGTGCAGAGAACGGAGAATTCCATGTCGTTAAAAAGACACTGTTGAAAAAAGCAGTCTCCGAGAAGTCATTGCCAATGCCGGAAAACGGATTCGACGGGCAAATTGCCATGGTTGTTGGAGGAAGGAATCCGAGCGCAATCGCAAAATTATTGAAAGAATTTCATAAAAATAGCAAGGAGGGAAAGCTGGCGATGCGCGGCGGCATCCTGGACGGTAAGCTGCTCGACATCGAAGAAATAAACGTACTATCCTCGCTACCCGGAATTGATGCGCTACGCGCCCAGTTGCTATCGTTGTTCGAAACGCCGGTCGCAATGTTCGTGCGTACGATTAATGCCGTTCCGCAAAGCGTGTTGAACGTGTTGCAGGCAAGGACAAAATAAGAATTTTCAATGGAATGAGATTTTGCTAGGAAAATTTTTCTTAAATGGCATCCGGTGATGCCGCTAGCGAAGCCTTGAAAGGATGCAAGATGACAAATATAACAAAAGAACAGGTGATAGATTGGTTGAGTGCACAATCGGTTTTGGAGATAGCTTCGCTAGTCAAAGAATTGGAGGCGAAGTGGGGGGTAAGTGCCGCCGCCCCTGTTGCAGCGTTTGCCGCTGTTCCGACCGCTGCCTCGGCTGATGTCGCAAAGGAGGATGAGAAAACTGAATTTGATGTCGTGCTCAAAACAACTGGCGACAAAAAAATAGAGGTCATAAAGGCTGTCCGCGAAATTGCAGGGTTGGGACTGAAGGAAGCAAAGGATCTTGTCGAGGGAGCCCCGAAGACAGTCAAAGAGGCGGTTTCCAAGTCCAGTGCTGAGGAGATGAAAAAGAAATTGGAAGATGCAGGTGCCACAGTCGAACTGAAATAGGCTTGACTATTTCGCTTTTCTGTGAATGACGGAGTTTTGCAAAAGTCATTGGCGTGTGGTGTCTCCGTCGTATGCGGCGAAAATGTCGTTCGGCTTTGGCTATGTTCGATTTTAGAGGAAACTATGACGGAAGATGATCGCGTTAATTTCGGAAATTTAAAAGAAATAATAACTCCGCCGTACCTGATAGAAGCCCAAATGAATTCGTTCAAGGAATTTCTGCAGGCTGACGTCGCCCCAAAGCATCGAAAAGATGTCGGACTGGAGTCCGTTTTTAGGCGTGCATTTCCGGTCGAAAGCCACGATGGCACAGTTTCATTGAATTACGTTTCGTACAGAATAGGTGTGCCGAAGTACTCGGAAGACTTTTGCCTGCGTGAAAGTTTGACATACTGTGCGCCATTGTACCTCCGCTTGAAGTTATCGAATGACGAAGAATCCCGGGAAGAAGAAATCTACATAGGTGAAATGCCGATCATGAGCGAGCGCGGATCCTTCGTCATAAGCGGTGCCGAACGTGTCGTCGTCAGCCAATTACACAGATCTCCTGGGATATGTTTCGAAGTTTCTACACATACAACCGGAAAACTACTATACGCATTCAGGATAATGCCTGACCGTGGCACATGGATAGAAGTTCAAAACGACCAGAATGACCTCCTATACGTGTACCTCGACAGACGGCGACGGCGGCGGCGGTTTCTGCTGACAACGTTGCTGCGGGCGTTTGGTTATAGTTCTGATCGGGAAATACTATCAATTTTTTACAAAATTGAGGACGCCAAAGTCGACAAACTATTGAAGGCGGAGTCTTTGATCGATATAATTTTGACGGATGATGCAATTGACGTGTCCCACGGCGTAGTTCTGGCCAGAGCCTACGAACCGCTTGGCAAGGGCATGTTAAAAAGTTTTGCCGACGCCGGGATATCAACTGTTTCCGTGGTGAATGTTTCCGAAGATGGTGGTTTAATAATTCGCAGCTTGAAGAAAGACACAGCGCGCAACGAAGAGGAAGCTTTGTACGAAATTTACAAACACTTCAGGCCGGGAGAACCCCTAAATTTGCAAAATGCCAAGGCGTTTTTCGTCCGCAGTTTCATGGATAGCAAGCGCTATGATCTAACGCAAATCGGACGCTACAAAATAAACAGCAAGCTAGGACTGAAAAAGGATTTGAACGACACCCTTGTCGGAGCAGATGATATCGTCGCAGCGACGAAATACCTATGCTTATTGCGATCGGGAAATGGCTTCATAGATGATATTGATAGTCTCGGAAGTCGCAGGATACGCGGTGTCGGCGAACTTTTAGTTAACCAGTGCCGCATCGGCCTCGCCCGAATGGAGCGTGTTGTACGCGAAAAAATGTCGCTGCTGGACCAAAGCGTGGATATGATTTCCACGCAAAAATTAATAAATGGCAAACTTTTAATGTCCGTTGTGCGTGACTTTTTTGCGCGTAGCCAGCTTTCGCAGTTCATGGATCAAATAAATCCACTGTCGGAATTGACGCACAAAAGAAGATTGTCCGCGCTTGGCCCAAGTGGTTTGAGTAGGGATCGCGCCGGAATGGAGGTCCGTGACGTTCATTCATCGCACTACGGGCGAATTTGTCCGATTGAAACACCGGAAGGACCGAATATCGGACTGATAAATTCACTGAGCACGTATGCACGAATAAATGATTTCGGGTTTATCGAGACGCCGTACCGTGTCGTGAAAAATGGGCGTGTTACCGATGAAGTCGTCTACTTGCCCGCCGACAAGGAAGATGGGAAATTGATTGCCCAAGCGAATTCTGACATGGACGCAAAAGGTAATCTCATCGGGAAAATTACTGTTCGAAAGTCCAGTGAAATCCTAGAAGTCGACCCGAAGGACGTCGATTTCATGGACGTCTCTCCGAAGCAGGTTATTTCCATTGCCGCCGGGCTCATCCCGTTTCTCGAACACGATGATACCAGCCGTGCACTTATGGGGGCAAACATGCAACGCCAGGGAGTTCCGCTGATTCTCACGGAATCTCCGTTAGTCGGCACAGGAATCGAAAAGAAGTTAGCATGTGATTCTGGTCACGTTGTTTTAGCCAAGGAAGATGGTACAGTTGCATCCGTTGATGGAAATAGGATAATCGTGACAAAAGATGGCAAGCTACCTGGAAATTTTAACGAGACAAGCGTTGGAAACAGCGAGCATTTGCAAATTTATAGGCTGCGAAAATACAGAAAATCGAACGCAGCGACATGCTTCAATCAAAAACCAACGGTCATCAAACATCAAAAGATAAAAACCGGAGATGTAATCGCCGATGGCGCGGCGACATGCAAAGGTGAGCTAGCCCTTGGCAAAAATGTTCTCGTGGCATTCATGCCGTGGAATGGATACAATTTTGAGGACGCCGTGATTTTAAACGAGCGTATGATACGGGATGACGTATTCACATCGATTCACATCGAAGAATATGAAGTGAATGCGCGTGATACGAAGCTTGGCCCCGAGGAAATCACGATGGATATCCCGAATGTGGGCGATGAAGCCCTGAAAAATCTCAGCAGAAGCGGCATTGTGAAAATAGGTGCCGAAGTTAAGCCGGGCGACATTTTGGTCGGAAAAATTACTCCGAAAACCGAGACGGATCTCGCTCCCGAAGAAAAACTTCTCCGTGCAATTTTCGGAGAAAAAGCCGCCGACGTCAAGGATTCATCGCTTCTTGTTCCAGCTGGATGCTACGGAACTGTCATGGATGTAAAAATCTCCAGTAGAACAGACGACGAGCGAAGGGACGTCACGGAAATAGAGTGCCGGCGCCGCGTAAAAAAAACAAACGAAGAGTTTCGCACACAGGCGGATGCCATACGGGACGACCTCACTGAGGCGTTGTCAAGCATTTTGCTCGGTGAAAAAATTCCGCTGGACGTCGTAGACGCAGAGACCGGAGAAATCGTCTTGCCCGCCAACAGAAAAATAACAAAGACGCTGTTACGTAGGTTAGCCGCCTGCGGAAGGCACATTGACATGTCAGCGTCGCCTGTAAAGACGAAAATCATGGAGATCGTGAACGTGTACCAAGCAAAATTCGACGATCTCGAAGAAGAACGTATGCGCAGGGTCGCTGCCATTGAAGCTGGAAATATCGATGAAACCGGTGTAATAAAAAATGTAAAAGTTTTCATCGCAAATAAGCGGAAAATTCAGGTCGGCGATAAAATGGCCGGTCGCCACGGGAACAAGGGTGTTGTCTCAAAAATTGTTAAGCCTGAGGATATGCCATTTTTGGCGGATGGAACTCCGATAGACATTGTTTTGAATCCGCTTGGTGTGCCAAGCCGCATGAACGTCGGCCAAGTCCTGGAAACATATCTTGGTTTGGCGTGCAGAAGACTCGGAATAAAGGTCGCCACTCCGGTGTTCGACGGAGCCTCTGAAGAAAAAATAGGGGAATTGTACGCCCAGGCGGGATTGCGCGGCGGCGGAAAAGTCGATCTGTTTGACGGCCACACCGGAAGAAAATTCGATCAGAAAGTGATGGTTGGCGTCATTTACATGATGAAGCTAAACCACTTGGTAGCCGACAAAGTTCACGCCCGCGCAGTTGGTCCGTATAGCCTGATCACCCAGCAACCGCTGGGCGGACGGGCCCAATACGGCGGCCAGAGGTTCGGAGAGATGGAGGTTTGGGCGCTGGAAGCCTATGGTGCTGCCTACATGCTCCAAGAGTTGCTGACTGTAAAGTCAGACGATCTGCAGGGAAGAACGAAGATATACGAATCAATCGTCAAAGGTGATACTTCTCTGGAAGCGGGTGTGCCGCAGTCGTTCAATGTCCTAGTGAAGGAAATTCAGGGTTTGTGCCTTGACATAAAGCTCAATGACGACCGCGTATTTGACACGGAAAACTTTTAATTAGATGGAAATTGTTGATGAATTCCGAAAAAAGACAAGATTTTAGGGAAGAAAAAAGACCTGATCTTAAAGAGGTGAAGTCCATTTTGGGGTTTGAAGATTCCAGCAGTTACAACTGCGTCGCCATTTCAGTTGCTTCTCCGGATATCATCCGTTCCTGGTCCAGCGGAGAAGTGAAAAGCCCAGAAACAATAAACTACAGAACGTTCAAACCTGAACCCGGCGGCCTATTTTGCCAGAAAATATTTGGACCGGCACGTGACTACGAGTGCGCATGTGGCAAATACAAACGCATAAAGTACAAGGGTGTTGTATGCGAACGCTGTGGTGTTGAGGTCACGATTTCGCGCGTCCGCAGGGAACGGATGGGCCATATCGAGCTCGCAGTTCCAATTTCACATATTTGGTTTTTGAAAAGTTTGCCGAGCAGAATGGGATTAATTCTCGACATGACGGCAAAAGACCTAGAAAAAGTTATATATTATGAAAGCTACATGATCGTTGATCCAGGGACGACTCCATTCAGGAAATGTCAGCTACTTAGCGAAAAGGATTGCCAGCAACTGCGCGAGGAATACGGCGACGATGCGTTCGTTGCGAAGACTGGTGCCGCCGCTGTCAGGGATGTTTTGGCGCAAATCAATTTGCAGGAGCTAATCGACGAATTGCAGGAGCAACTGCGTGTGACTCATTCCAAACAGGCGAAAAAAGTCTTAACCAAACGATTGAAGCTGGTTAACGGATTCGATGCTAATGAAATGCGACCCGAGTGGATGGTCCTTGAAGTTCTCCCGATTATACCTCCCGATTTACGCCCGCTGGTTCCGCTGGATGGCGGTCGATTCGCCACGAGTGATTTGAATGATTTATACCGCAGGGTCATAAACAGAAACAACCGGCTGAAAAGTCTGCTTAGCCTGAAGACACCGGACGTTATCATAAACAATGAAATGCGCATGTTGCAGGAGGCTGTGGATGCCCTGTTTGACAATGACAGACATGGGAGAACAGTTGTTGGTGCCGGAAATAGGCCATTGAAGTCTCTCAGTGAGATGTTGAAAGGAAAGCAGGGGCGATTTAGGCAAAATTTGCTCGGTAAGCGCGTCGATTATAGTGGCCGTTCGGTGATTGTCATTGGTCCGGAATTGAAGTTGCACCAATGTGGACTGCCAAAGCGCATGGCATGGGTACTGTTTGAGCCATTTATCATCCGACGGTTGAAAGAATTGGGATTTGTTCACACGGTGCGCAGTGCGAGAAAAATGATCGAAAAGCAGGCCCCGGAAGTCTGGGACATTTTGGAAGAAGTCACGCGGGAGCATCCGGTGCTACTAAATCGTGCGCCCACGCTTCACCGATTGTCAATTCAAGCGTTTGAGCCAATTCTAATAGAAGGTGATGCAATTCGCTTGCACCCGCTGGTGTGTTCCGCTTTCAACGCTGATTTCGACGGCGACCAGATGGCAGTACACGTTCCGCTGTCCCTGGAGGCGGTGATGGAAGCGAAAATGCTGATGTTGGCGTCGAGGAATATTTTTTCGCCGTCCAGTGGCAAGCCGGTTTTGACGCCGTCCCAGGATATAGTTCTTGGCGCCTATTATTTGACGATAGAATCGAGGGAAAAGAAAGCGGAGGGCGTGCGATTGCCGTTGATATCCAGCACAGAGGAAGCATGGCACCTGGAAGCAAACGACATTATCGGGAAACACGACAGGGTACTGTATGTCAACCCTGACTACAATAAAAAAACAAGATACGGCAACCCAAATGCCAAGGTGATAGAAACAACCCTCGGCCGCATAATATTCAACAGCATATTTCCCGATGCATTGGGTTTTGTAAATTCCCCAGTGGCAAAAGGCAGGCTCGGCGATTTGGTGTTAAACACATACAAAGTCTCCGGCCAGGACGTCGCCGTAAAAACCCTAGACAAATTAAAAGATCTCGGATTCAAGGAAGCGATGAAGGCTGGTTTGTCAATAGGAATCGGAGATATGATAGTTCCTGAAAACAAGCAAAAGGTCATTGCCGTTGCCAGGAAAAAGATTGCCGATGTGGAAACGCAATATAAGCGAGGAATTATCACTAGTGGGGAACGTTACAACAAAATTATTGACATCTGGACGACTGCTACGGATGACATTGCGAATATGGTGTTCGATTCGCTTGCAAAAAATGGAAATTTGAATGATGTAAATTCTGTTTTCCTGATGATGGATTCGGGGGCCCGTGGAAATCGTCAACAAGTTAGGCAGCTATGCGGGATGCGCGGTCTCATGGCTAAACCATCCGGTGAAATAATTGAGCGCCCGATTTTGTCGTCATTTAGGGAGGGTTTGTCCGTGTTGGAGTATTTCAGTTCCACCCACGGAGCCAGAAAAGGACTGGCAGACACGGCGTTGAAAACGGCAGACGCGGGATATTTGACGCGTAAGCTGTGTGATGTTGCCATGGATTGCGTGATCGGTGAATACGACGACGGAAACAGGGGTGGAATTTGGAAATCGGCGATTTTAGAAGGAGATGATGAAATCGTCAGCCTATCGGATAGAATTGTTGGCCGATGTTCCAGCGACGATGTAAAAAATCCATTGGCCCCCGACGAGGTGATAGTGGCGGCTGGGGAGTTGATTACGGCGGATGTCGCTAGGCGCATAGAGGAGTGTGGCATAGAACGCGTAAAAATAATGTCACCGCTAACACACATGGTCAGAAGTTCAATCCCGGCGAAGGCGTATGGCATAAACCCAGCAACGAATAGCGTGGTAGAGAAAGGTGCTGCCGTTGGAATCATTGCCGCTCAGTCGATTGGTGAGCCGGGAACGCAGTTGACTCTGCGGACGTTTCACGTTGGAGGTGTTGCAAGCCAAGTTTTAAAAAGCTCGGAATATCGTGCCCGCCACGGAGGGATCATAAAATTCAACGGTTTGCGCACGGTCACGACGATCGAGGGCGCAAATATTGTTCTAAATAAGACGGGATCCATTCAAATTCTTGATGGCGAAGGACGCGAGTTGGAGACGTATGCCGTCGTTCCTGGAGCGTTGCTCTATGTCGCCGATGGATCGACGATCGGGAAGGGAGATCTGCTGGTAATGTGGGATCCGCATAACATGCCGATTTTATCAGAGAAAAGGGGGGTTATCAACTTCAAGGACGTAATTCCGGGGGTCACCGTCAAGCGCGATGTCGATGTTGCCACGGGCCGAATAACGATGATCGTGACGGAACACAAAGAAGACCTTAATCCGATGATAGAGATTCTTGCCGGCAGAAACGATAGTGGGTTCCAGCATGACAAAGTGATTGCGACGTACTCGATCCCGACTGGTGCGCAGGTGATTGTTGAGAATGGGAATGAGGTACAGGCCGGTGCGTTGCTTGCAAAGACCTCCCGCTCGGCGTCGAAAACACAGGATATTACCGGTGGTTTACCGAGGATCGCGGAATTATTCGAAGCAAGACGGCCGAAGAACGCCACCGAAATGGCAAAGCTGGACGGTATCGTATCATTTGGTGGCATTTTGCGCAACAAACGGCGCGTGTTCATAACCGATAGCGAAACAGGAGTGAAACAGGAGCATCTCATTTCCCACGGAAAACATATAATCGTCCACGAAGGGGATTTCATAAGCAAAGGGCAGAGTTTGACTGATGGTTCCCCGGATCCCCACGAAATATTGGGTATTTTGGGACCGTCTAGTTTGCAGGAGTATCTAATTTCCGAGATTCAGAGAGTTTACCGTCTCCAGGGTGTTGTGATAAACGATAAGCACATAGAAATAATTGTCGCATGCATGCTGAAGAAGGTACGCGTTATCGAGCCAAATGATTCGGATTTCTTCTGGGGCGAACAGGTTGAGCGCGATGCGTTTCTCGCCGAGAACAGAAGAATCATTGACGCCGGTGGCGAATCAGCTGTCTGCGAACCGATTTTGATGGGAATCACGAAATCTTCCATCGAAACGGATAGCTTTATTGCAGCGGCGTCGTTTCAGGAAACTACGAAAGTTTTGACGGATGCGGCGACGACAGGCAAGGTCGATTACCTAAAAGGGTTTAAGGAAAACATCATCATGGGGCATCTGATTCCGGCCGGGACAGGGCTGCCGGAGTATCGTAACCTCAAATTAAAGTCTCTCGTTGCGGAGAATGATGGTGAGGAATCTTCGGATGCTGGCATTCAATGTACACAGACTGTAGATGTCGCCTGACATATAATTACACTCGACGAGAACATTCTGCCCGCTTTTACGAAAAAACGTGCCCTTTTCAACTGAAACAGCCATATCCGTTCAAACTATATAGCCGTCACACTCGACAGGGGCGTCCTACCCAACGATACTTAGCGGGAGATTTTTCCTTTTCATAAAGGAAAGTACGCCCTTCTAGGGTGAAACAGCTATAAAAACCACACAGCACCACCAGATGAAGATATGAATCTTTGGCTTTGCTTTGGTGTACAAACCTCAGATAAGACGACCATAGTCATCTTACCCGAGAAAAGCACCCCACCTATTCCAAAAACGGGAATCCTTTCGCTAAATATCGTTAGATTAGAATGCTTTTCTCAAGTAAGATAATTATAGTGATCAAAAAGCTCATCAATCCACGACTTAGACTGGTCACTCGGCGGCTGCGACGGACCATACGGCCGATTCAACGCGGATTCGCAAAAGGATCACTAAAGAGCTGATATGGCTGCTGACTCGGCGATGGAGTACGTGGCAGCGGCGGTGTCGGCTGCCCACGTTCCTGTTCTCACTTGCGAACTCTGCGGACTCACATGTCGCTACTGATTGCCGCGGATTGTTTGGCTGTAGTGTCCGGCTATAGTCATCTTGCTCGAGAAAAGCACACTATCTATTCCAAAAAATGGCAGTTTTTCAGCTAAACGTCGTCAGCCCAGAATGCTTTTTTCAAGTAAGACAACTATATATTCCAAACATCCGACAACGCCTGACTAATTAGCTGCCTGACTTCTGCAGATTGCGGCTCTGGCAGGGACTCCAGTTGCCATGCGAGATCCTGCAGCGCCGCCGACTGCCTCAACAGACCATCAG
>JAISXS010000035.1 GCA_031270385.1 Puniceicoccales bacterium
TTCAGCGGCACACGCTCCAAGTTCCCGGTCTCCCTCAACTTCTTCTTCCACTCGAATATGGCACGCACGCTCACTCCAAACGTCTCGCTCGCTTCCTTTACCGTATGCGTGCTTTCATACTTTAACACACTTTTTTTCAAATCCGTTGTATAGTATGCCATCTATAGCTGTTTCGTTCGAAAAGGGCGCACTTTCCTTTACAAAAAGAAAAATTTCCCCGACAAGTATCGTTGAACAGAATGCCCTTGTCGGGTGTGACAGCTATACTCTTCATGTGCAAATTTAAATGCGCTTGTCAAGGAGTTTGACTATATAGCTGTAAAAAAATACAACCCTTGACAAACTAGCAATTGTTTATAAAATTCATGACACGGGTATAATAAGAAACGGTATATTCACTCCGGCAGGTAGTGTTGGTAACGCAGGAAAATCATGTGTTAGTCAACATGGGTTTTTCGCGGGCAAAGGGATACTGCCGAATAAGCCTACTCTGCCTAATCTCAGAACAGGGTCTAAATTTGCGCCTAGGTCGAATCCATTCGCGCAAGTAAAGGGCAACGCGACAAGTAATGAAAAAAACGTAAAATCGGCAACAAAAACTATGGAAAAAGCAAAAAACCTGCTGCAAAAAAAGGAGCAGGAGTATTGTGATATGCGCAAAAAGGCGTGTGAAGAGGGTGAAGAAACGCCAATACTTTATTTTAAATTGGTAAGGATTGCTAGCGAAATCGGCGAGCTAGAAGATAAAGCAAAGGCCGACAAACTCGGAAGAAAACCAAAAGGCACTGAACGCAGTAACTACACAGCTGGGATTGATGAGTTGAAGGGAGATGCAGCCGTAAAATTTGATAATCTACTCGCAGATACCACCAACGGAAGTACCAGCATACACGAAATTTCAAATAATTTTATTGCTAGGACCGCACCAATGACTGAGGAAGATCTTGCGAAAGGGATAGCCAAAAGCACGACCACAGAATGCAATGAATCCATCCAAAAATGTGAAGCCAGAAAAAAATACATTGAAGATAAGTTCGAAAATATCGACGACAAGTCTTTGGTCGATCTTTTCAGTGGAAATTTTAAAAAAATCCTAAACCAAGAAACCAGCAGAAGCGACATTACACAAGATGACATAAAAGCCGCAAAAGATTTTCTCAAGAATGAGTTTAAAAATATAATCTTCAAAAAAATAGACCAGAAGATAGACTACATAAATAATATAAAAAGAATTGTGAGCTAAAGCAAATCCTGATAAAGTGTAGTCATCTTCCCCGAAAAAACCATACTCTCTATTCCAAAAGATAGGAATCTTTCCGCAAAATATAGTCGTCTTACTCGAAAAAATCATTCTATATAATGATATTTAGCGGAAAAATTCCCGCTTTTTGAAACAGAGAGCATGTTTTTCTCAAGTAAGATAACTATATCGTTAGACAGAATGCTTTTCCCAAGCAAGACGATTATAGCCCGCGGTCTCCCTGGACCACCATACGCGGGTGCCAAAAACACAGGCAATCCACTTGAAGGCACGCTCGTCCTAAGCGAAAAGACACAACCACACACGCCTGCACCGATCAGGCAGAATGGTAGGCCGACAGGGATTCGAACCCTGAACCAATGGCTTAAAAGGCCACTGCTCTACCGTTGAGCTACCGACCCGCCAACCGCTCAAAATCCTACTCTAGACTTTTTCCATGTCAATCAAGATCTGCCTGAAACGGCAAATTTTATGATCATTCGGTTTGGTGATGCGCCTTCTCCCAGAAATTAGGTTCCCCCTTCTCCAAGAAATTAGGTCCACACCACCATAAGCCGCAGGTACAATAAAAAAATCGGAAGCAAATTAATTTGACTAGTATGACAACAGAGATCATAATACCGGCTGAGTTTCGCGTGGCCCGCATGGATACTGTACTGTTGTGGTGGGTTCTATGTTGGACCGAGGAAAGATGGTATGAAAAGTGGTAATTTTCCGAAGAAGTGTGGCGCACTCTGTTTCTCGATAGTCGCAGTGTTACTGGCAGGATGCGGCAAAGTAGATTTACTGTCGAACCTTCCGGAAAAGGAGGCAAATGAAATTTTCGCTCTCATGCAGCAAAGTGGAATTCCGATAGTGAAAAAACCTGGCGTTGAAATGACTTGGACCATAGTCCTCAACAATTCTAGCGATTTTTCGAACGCTATCAGGATTTTAGGGTCGAAGGGCTATCCAAACGTCCATTACAATACCCTCGGGCAGGTCTTCCAAAAGAGTGGATTTATCTCGTCGCCCTTGGAGGAGCGGGCGCGTTTTATGTACGCTCTGTCGGAGAGCATAGCAGATACGCTAAACAAGATACCAGGAGTTTTAACGTCCCGTGTCCATGTAGTTTTGCCAGAAATTGATTCCTATGCCGATGAAAACACGGAAGCATCGGCATCAATATTCCTTACGTATAAAGCTGGAACGAACTTAGATGAGGCAATCCGTGAAATAAAATATCTCGTTGCAAACAGTGTGCAGGGGCTTGACTACGATAGGGTTTCCATCGCCATGTTCCCGGTGACGTTCGATGTCGAAGATTCTGAAAATGGTGGTATCAATACCAATGTGAATGTTTTGGGCTTGAGCATGGCGAGTAGTTCGGCTGTACCGTTTATCATAATAGTCACGGCGTTGCTTGTCCTATTCATTGGGGCGATTGGAGCGGCAGCGTTCTTCTTCTTCGACAGTAAAAAGGCAAAGCGCACCGCTGCTGGTGTCAGACCGCAGGCTGCGCTACCTGCACCGGTTGTTGTTCAAAGCGGTGAGTCGGCCGCTAGTGAGCTCGACGAAGATGATGAGGCCGACAACGAAGGGAAAGGTAAGTAATCTTTGGAGGCGATCAGATGTCGACGGCGATGGAAAGTTTGAGAAATCTCGTTATATCCGATTTCCAGTATTTCAAGCGTTGGTATGACTTTAATTTCAACGTTGAGCATTATTTGCCAGATAAAGATCTGGAAAAATATTTCGAGTCGCAACACCGCGATGTCTTTGACATTCTGTCGAAATCTGAGTGCGCACGGACTACCGTCCGCAAAAATTTGCTAGCCGCATTCGGTTTGGATTGCGAGGTCGACTACGACATCGGGTCCGCCGTTGTACGCATGGCAATGGTCGGGAAAGACGCATTGGAGCGTGCGTCCGTGGTTTCCGGAGCGATATTTTACAATGCGGAAATAGCAAAGGTAATTGGCAAAAGAGACCTGGAAACCTTGACAAAGTTTATTGGCACTGATACCTATTCATTCATTGTAAAAAGAAAGATGGTACTCTGGAAAATGGTCCCGAACATGAAAATCGACGGCCACGGTTCAATTATTGAAAAAATTGCCACAGCCGGAAAAAAAATGTTGCACATGGCATTGTGCGACATCCCAGTTGGAATCAGGAAAAGGCTCGAATTCATGTTCGGCGGGGAACTGGATATTTCCGAAAAATGTAATGAAATGCTTGCAAAAAAATGTTTTGATCTTATAGATTTCTCACTGAATATGTCAAAAAGGGTGGGAGGTAATTGACCTATGGCGTGCGATGGTATTTATCAAATTCAGACTGAGTCCCTTGACTTACAACGGTCAGGGCGCGTGTTAAAGGCAGAATCCTACGCGACGATGCTACATGCTAGTATTTTGTTGACATCTATAAAAGCGAAGTGCGAAAAACTTTTGCAAAAAGCCGAAGCAGAAGCGGCAAAAATAATAGCGTCTGCAAAGGAGCAATCGGATGAGATTATCGGAAAAGCACAACAGGCGAAAAAAGATGAAGAAAAACGTGGCTATGATGTGGGAGTAAACGCTGGAAAACAGAAAATCGCCAATGAGATGATGGATTTCGTCACAAAAAGTGCCAATAGTTTCTCAAAGCTCGAAAAAGACGTTGCGGCGGTCGTTTCGACTGCCGTGCGGAAAATTCTTGGAAAAATCGAGAAAAATGAGCTGATAGTGAGCGTAGTGAAAAATTCTCTGCAGAAAATAAAGATGCAAAAGCAGGCAAAGTTGAAAGTTGCTCCAGCGGAAGCACAACTTTTGCGCGATAGGATAATGGAGATCGCCGAAGGGAATGCTGTTTTGCAATTTTTGGAGGTTGCTGCCGACGCACGTCTTCAGCCAGGGTCATGTGTCATCGAGACGGAACTTGGCGTCATAGACGCGAGTGTGTCGGTACAACTTGAGTCCATAGAAAATGCACTGTCGAAAGTTAGATCGTGATGAGCGAAGAGCAGGACAATACAAACCCATTTACGTACATAACGGACCAGCTTGAGCAGTTCATAGAGGACTCTACGCTTGTGCAGATAAGAGGGAAAGTCGTCCAGGTCGTCGGCACGATAATAAAAGCGTCGGTTCCCGGAGTGAAAATCGGCGAGCTGTGCATTCTGAAGAATCCTTGGGAAGATCAAGAGATAATGGCGGAAGTCGTGGGATTTTCGGAGCAAACGACACTTCTGACTCCAATTGGTGACATCCGTGGAGTTTCCCAGTCGACGGAAGTGATTCCTACCGGAAAAGTCCACATGGTTCCAGTTGGAGATAAGCTCCTCGGCCGTGTGATCGATGGCATAGGTCGCCCATTGGATGCCGA
>JAISXS010000036.1 GCA_031270385.1 Puniceicoccales bacterium
GCTCTGTGATTCTCGAAATACTTTACTACCTTTTCCCTCAGATCCTTCGAATAGTACATCTCGCTCTTACCTACTATATTTTTAAACGCCCTCGTCAAGGGGAATTGCTATAGCGGCAAGATCCCAGTTTTTTGGAATTAGGGGGGATGCTTTTTTCGGGTAAGATGACTATATTCCATGGACGTGAGATGTGCGAAAAACTGAGAGAAAATTATAGTCGTCTTGCTTAAGAAAAGCATTCTATATAACGATATTTAGCGGAAAGGTTCTTGTTTTTTAGAATGAAGGGTATGCTTTTTTCGGGAAAGATGACTATACAGCTGTCACGTCCGACGAGGGCATCCCAACGGTATTTGGCGAGGAAGTTTTCCTTTTTGTAAAGGAAAATACGCCCTTTTCAGATGAAACAGCTACAGACCAGCAAGGTTTCAACCCCGCAGGATGCCTTCTTTAAGATTTTGAAGACATCGAACTGGCATTATCTTCGGGATTCTCATCGTCCTCCGGCCATAATTGTTCGAAAATCCAGACGTAGTCTTCATTTTTAAAGTTGCCAGGAGTGAGATCATAGGTCGGATTTGGCTTGCTCAGGGCCGCAAAACTCAGTATCTTACTGGCAGATGGCCGTGTGATGCGGGACACAAACCCTTTTAGCACCTGTGACAAGTCAAAGCCGCACTTTATTGCCAATTCTTGCAATGCTTCAACAAAATGTTCAGCCCTCGTAGCATCACTCTTGCCAAGTCGCTTCGCTAACTCAACCATCTTGCTAGTAACCGCTTTGTTGCTTGCGTTTTTTTGTGCAAATTTTGTGTAAAACGGCACACTCAAGGCCATCAGCGCTTCGCCGTGTGTCACTCCAAATTCTCCTCCCAGAACGTGTGCTATGTCATGGATTAGCAATCCCATTGATTCAAACTTGCCAGCTGACGTGCTCACAAAGGCCATGGCTGTGCGTGCACTGATATTGTTTCCGTCCACAACAACCATCGGCAAGGCATTGGCAATTAGAGGGACCGACTGCAGTAGTTTTTTGCCCGTATCATTGAGGGAACCACTGGAGTTAAAGTATATAAAGTCCGAACTCGCAGATAGGAAGCTTTCCACGCAGTGGCAAAGTGCATCAAATCCCTGGTACATAGTCTGGTCTTTCGGAACGCTCAACATCAACTCCGGATCGACTATGACGAGTCGTGGGAGCGCACCACTAACGACTCGCTTACTTTTACCGAAGGTGATCACCGCTCCTTCGTTCACTTCGGATCCTGTTCCAGCTGTGGTCGGAATGGCAACAATCGGTAATGGTCGTCTGGTATTTACACCAATTGCAATTGCCTTCGCTGCGTCTATGCTGCTTCCACCACCAATGCCGATGATAAAACCAACCTTGTTCTCCTTGGCGATACTAACTCCCTTTTCGACGGATTCATCGGTCGGATTTGGAAGGATCTCGTCGAACATTACACAATCAACCCCAACTTGTCCTAATTGGGGCTCGATTCCCGAAAAAATTCTTTTCACACAGCCTTTGGACGTGACAATAAGGGCTTTTTTCACAGAAAATTCGGTCTCGACAAGTTTCGTAGAAAGTAGTTGTATGGCACCGGGGCCGAATAAAACATCTCCATTGTGCGAGTAATTTTTGATGGTCGAATTCAGTTCATTTTGAAAAAATTGCAAATGGAAAGTAGTCGCTCCGGTCGCTGTCTGAATTGTAAACTGCACGGCGGAAGCAGGCGAAGATGAGGATATTGAAAATGGAGAATGTTCGTTATCACTTTTCTTGGATGCCGCAGCATCGGAGGCGCCACTCTGTGGGTCCGGAGATCGTGAACCGCCGGGGCGAAAACGCTTTCTGCCAACACCGTCCGTGGAACCGCATTCTTCATTGAAAAATTTGCCATCGTTGGGATCATCGCCTATACCATCGGGATTTGGCTCTGATCCTCTCTTACGCTTAGACTTCGCATTTCTGCCGGCCTCATCGATATTTTTGGTGCCCCTTGTTGGCAATTCCGTCGGCACACAGTTTTGTTTTGGAGAAACCAGCAAGACATTCGCACCGCCGTTGGCATGGCAAGCAGCCTCCTCACCTTTGCGCGCACTGTCGGCATTTTGAATTTCGTCGTTTTCCGGTGCGGAACCAGTAGCTCCAGTTTTTGTCACATTAAAGTCCATGTCGCGCACCGTTGAAATTGTGGCAAAGGTGTCAACTAAAAAATTTTTCGCCACTATAGTCGCCACACTCGGTAAGGGCTTCCCGTCTGACGAAACTATAGTTGTCTTGCTTGAGAAAAGCATTCTGTCTAACGATATCTAACGGGAAGATTTTCGTTTTTTGGAATGGAGAGTGTGCTTTTTTCGGGGAAGGCGACTATAGCTGTTTCATCCGAAAAGGGCGTGCTTTCCTCTGCAAAAAGAAAAA
The DNA here is from genome assembly GCA_031270385.1 of Puniceicoccales bacterium. GTDB lineage: Bacteria > Verrucomicrobiota > Verrucomicrobiia > Opitutales > JAIRKQ01 > JAIRKQ01. Next base: position 2,426 of record JAISXS010000036.1, read on the forward strand.
TTTTCCCGCCGAGTATCGTTGGATAGAATGCCCTTGTAGGGTGTGACAGCTATATAGTAGAAAAATTTTTTCTGTGAAAATAACGCACCTCCTTCGAGTGGGGCGACTATAAGTGTTCAGCGTAACCGTCTACTGTGTTCTTTGTAATCATTTTTAATGCTTGCCCTGTCAACCTCCAATTTGGCGACGCTGCCGGAGTTGTGATCGAGAAATGGAATTTTTTGCCTAACTCTTTTGGAAATATCAGGCTTCAGTCAGTGTGGGCTTGGTACTTAATTGCCGCGCATACGCGATGACATCGCTTTTTCCGCCTCTCTGAGAGCTTCTTTTTTCTTCAATGTTTCCCGCTTGTCGAAAAGTTTTTTGCTCCTGCATATGGCGATGCTGACCTTAGCTAAGCCGTGTTTGAAAAACATTTTCAATGGAATAACAGTCATTTTTTCTCTTTCGATGGCGATGATAATCTTCCTGATTTCATTGCCATGGAGTAGCAATTTCCGCGGCCGCGTATTTTTGTAGTCCGTTAGCGTGTGAAATTTGTATTCTGCGATATTGGCATTGTATAAAAATAGCTCGCCGCTGCGATTGGGACGCACGAAGGAATCAATAATTTGGGAATGGCCACTGCGAAGGGACTTGACTTCGCACCCAATGAGCACGATGCCAGCCTCGAACGTTTCTCCGATGAAGTAATCGTGGGCCGCCCTCTTATTTCGAATTTCGCGGACACAAGAACTGTCCTTTGTCGGCTTCGCCATGGCGCCCCCCATCCATTATTTTTGCTGATTTGTACACAGCGCGTACGTAATTTTTCCCTCAATGATCTCCTTCAGGGCAATGTCCTCCATGTCAAGCTTTTCCAAAGAATCGGTTAATCGTTTTTTCCCGGCCTTCAACTGTTTAACCCGCTTGGACACCACGTTTATTAAGATGTTTGGATCCCTTATGATCGCGGATGCTGCCTTCAAGTAGTCGTTTCTCATAAGAATCTCCAGCTGCACTAGCAAGAAGCAGAAGGTCAGTAAAAAGTCAATGTTTAATATTGTCTTTTCAAATAAATTTAATTCACACTTTTCGAAGGCCATGGCAACAGCGACTAACAGGTACTTAATATTTTTTTTGTCCTGTTTCCTTGTAATTTTCGGCTTTCCTGGGGAATCCGTTGGGATCAGTGCAATAACGAATTCCATACTTTCCACAACTGGCATGGGGCGGAACACGTTTAGCGTAATTTATACCTTCGCTACAATAACTGGGTCTTGTTTGGTTCTTTACACATCGCCGCTAATCGATCGCCTCGGAATAAGGAAGTCAACTTTGTGCGCATTGTTCCTCTGTGCTGTTTTGTTTCTTACGTTTGGAAATGGCGAATTCCTGTACAGTAGCGTATTTTGCAATATCTTGCCGCACCGTGTTTATTTGGTGATCTTTTTCTATGTAAATTTGTCACTTTTGAGGTTCGTCGGCCAGAATATGCTGCCAATGCTCGGGCGCATCCAGTTAGTGAAAGTTTTTAGTGGCAAACAGGGAATGGCGATTGCCATGGGAGGTGTGTTCGTCGCTATTTTTTCCGGGCTTTCTCCGAGGATAATGCACTTCTTGTCCGACGGCAATGGGTGGCAAAATGCCTATGTGACCCTGTCCGCCGTGGCTCTAATCGCCTTCGCAGTGTTTTTCGTACTCTTTGTGGATGTCGGCCAGACAACGGGCGTTGGCCCAGGCAAACAGCGAGTTGGTCTAAAAAAAGCATGGGAGGATATTTCGAAGAAAAAATTGCTGAAAATGCCGATATTTTGGTGCATAATGCTACCAGTGTGCATAAACTCCTTCATCGGCAGTGGGTCGATGGTTCACATCGCTGACATTTTCGAGGAAAATGGTAGATCAGCGGACATTGCCCGTGACAGCTGCTTCTATTACTGCTGCATTTCACCGTTGGCTGGGATATTCTTCGGAAAATTGGTTGATAGTAATAAAATAAAACATGGTATTCTGACGATGCTAGGGATGCAATTTTTTGCATTGATCGGTCTGGAATTGTCGAAAAATATTTTTGGAATATTTATGTATGCTCTATGTATAGGCTGTACCTGGGGCGGATACGGCGTCCTGAAAACCGCCGCGTGGTCGAAAATTTTCGGCGAAAAGAACATAGGATCTATTCTCGGGCTGATATACTTTTGCTCCGCAGTGGTCGGTGCCGTGAGTGTGTCGATGATGAGCTTTTCCAGGGAATTCTTTGGATCGTATTTTCATCTCATGCATGCCATTGGCGTGGTTATTTTGGTAATAATGGCCTTCGTGATCAAATATTTTCCACGAATGGCGCATGAAAATTATAGTTAACTTATTTGAAAAAAGCATTCTATCTGACGATATTTATAGTTGTCTTCCTTGAGAAAAGCATTCTGTTTGGCGATATTTAGCAGGCAGATTCCCGTTTTTTTAGAATAGAGGGTGTGCTTTTTCCGGGGAAGATGATTATATTTTCCACGAATGGCGCATGAAAATTATGACAGCGAGGCGGCATGCGCTAGCGGGTGATAGACTCTGCGAGTTCCCTGGCTCTGGCAACGGATGCTATGCAATTTTCAATGGAAGAAGTTTGCTCTCCCCCGTAGGCATCGAGTACGCGTGCGACGATTTCATAGATTTGTGGGAACTTTATTTTTTTTGCTAAAAATTTTTCCACGGCGACTTCGTTTGCTCCGTGGAAGGCGGCGCAAGCGTTTGTTTCCTTGGCAAGGCATTTCCTGGCGAGTTCGATGATAGGAAATTTTTCCACGTCGATCTCGAAAAAAGTCAGCGACCTCTGTGCGGCAAAGTCAACGCTATTCCCTGTAAACGGTATTCTATCCGGGTAGAATAGGCAATTTGCTATTGGAAATTCCATGTTCGGCGGACACATCTGTGCGATTATCGAGCCATCACAAAATTTTACCATCGAATGAACTACGCTTTCCGGATGGACAATGGCATCGATTCTCCCGCTTGGAATGTTGAATAACCACCTTGCCTCCATAATTTCAAGGCCCTTATTTGCCATCGTTGCCGAATCGATGGTAATTTTTTTCCCCATCGCCCATGTCGGGTGGCGCATGGCCTGTTCAACGGTGACGTTTTTCAGGTCGTTTTTCGAAAAATTACGGAATGGGCCACCAGATGCCGTAAGTATCAATTTGTCGACGAATTTCATTTCGTTGCCGCGCAAACACTGAAAAATTGCGTTGTGTTCGCTATCGATTGGCAGTAGCTGGATACCATTCTTCTCTGCGCATTCTGTGACAAATTTTCCGGCAACAACCAGAACTTCCTTGCTCGCCAGCATTGCGTTTTTCCCACTTTCGATGGCGGCAATGGTCGGTCCTATGCCTGAAATTCCGACTATCGCAATTAGAACGGAATCAGCTTCCGAAATTTTCGCAAGATCGTCCAATCCTCCCGTGCCAGTGAAAAATTTTGTGCCACTTTTGAAAAGAGCGTGTTTGTTGCCGAGCGCGTTTTCATCGAATATGCAAATATTTTCCACAGCGAATTCCCAGGCTATTTCGGCTAATTTTTCCACATTCGTGTTGGCCGAGATTCCAACTACCGAAAACCGGTCCCTGTGGCGGCGAATTACATTCAAAGCACTGGTTCCAATCGATCCAGTGGCCCCAAAAATAACGACGTTGCGTATACGTTTTTTTGACGCCGAGTTTGACGATTGTTGCACCATTGCCGGATGGTTTTGCAAAAAAATTAGTTATTGCAACGGAAATATTTTGCGGAACTATGATCGAGAGACGATAGAAATTCGAAGTGAAATTTTTGGGAAAATTTTTAGAAACAACTTTTGCTAGGATCCGATTTTTGAAATACCTCGGAGTCCTAAGAAATCACATCGGTAAATTTGCCCTGGCGATTCTGGCGGGTATTCTCTACGGAGTTTCCAGTGGTTTTGGCATTCCGGTGATTTTAAAATTTTCCGCGGATCACGTATTTTCGAGGAGCGATCTGCCATTGTATTTACTCATTATCGTTTCGGTGGCTCCCGTTGTTGCAATGACGCTGCGGGCGACGTTTTCCATACTGAATTCCTACTACTTAGGGTTTTGTGGACAAAAAATTTTGCAGGAACTGCGTGTAAAGATTTTTGATAAAATTCAAAGATTGCCACTGGAATATTTTCACAAAACTAATCCCGGAAGTCTTATCACCAGGGCAATAAATGACACTTCGATTCTACAGGAGACAATAATTGCTGCCTCCCAGGAAATAATTAGGCAACCGGTTGCCGTGTGTGGTGCAGTCGGTGCGTTGGTGTATTTTTGCTACCAACAGTCAAATGTTTTGATTTTGTTGATTTTTTTACTCGCCGCCGCCGCGGTTATTTTCCCAATCAAGGCCATCGGGAAGAAAATTCGCGAACGGGCGATGGCGATGCAAGTGGCATCGGAGGGTATTACCACGAAGCTGACACACAATCTGTCGGCGGTGCAAGAAATTCGTGCGTTTGCAATGGAGGAAAGGGAAATCGCGAATTACCGGTTGATCTGTGATAATGTTGTAAAGTCTGTTATGAAGACGCTGAAATATTCCATAATAATGTCGCCTATCATAGAAGTAATCGCGTCTGTCGGCATTGGATTTGCTATGTTTTACGCCTACAGGGAACATATCCCACCGTCCGTATTCATAAGTCTCAGCGGGGCGCTATACCTTAGCTACGAACCGATTAAAAAAATTGCCGAGATAAACAATCGCCTGAAATCCGGATCCGCTAGCCTGGCACGCATAGAAGAATTACTGAATTTTCCGGAAAAAATTTACGATCCAGTAAATCCGGTTGAAGTGGGAAGGCTCGTTGGGAATGTGACATTTGAGGACGTGTCGTTTTCGTACAACAACGAGCGGAATGCGTTGGAAAATATTTCCGTGGAAATTGATCACGGAAAGACGTACGCACTCGTTGGCAGCAGTGGATCAGGAAAAACGACAATGGCAAATCTGATACTTCGTTTCTACGATGTCAGTGGGGGAAAAATTAAAATTGATGGAATTGATATTCGCTCCATGCGTCTGAAGGATCTTCGCCAGAACATTTCGTATGTCCCGCAATCTCCGGCATTGATAAATGGGACGATAGCGGAGAATATAAAGTGGAGTGCCCCGAATGCGTCACAAGAAAACGTGGTGGAGGCAGCAAAAAAGGCGTGTGCCCACGAATTTGTTTCGCAACTTGACGATGGGTATGACACGATGGTCGGAGAAGGTGGTGCCAGATTATCCGGTGGTCAGAAGCAGAGAATCGCCATCGCTCGTGCATTTCTGCGGGACGCTCCGATCCTCATTCTTGACGAAGCCACGTCTGCCCTTGACGCAAATAGCGAACACGGCGTACACGTTGGTATCGAAAATTTGACAAAAAATAGAACTTCCATTTTGATTTCCCACAGGTTTACAATGATGGCGATCGTGGATACCGTATTCGTCCTAGACGGCGGAGTGGTCGTTGAAATTGGCACGCCCGCCGAACTTGCAGTAGCGGAGAACTCGATATACCACGGTCTGCTCCAAAGGCAGCGGATTGATAACCCAATTAATTAGTGTATTCATACGATTAGTTAGTGTGCCACCTGGTGTGTCATGGTTGAACATGCCTGCGTGACCATTCTGAGCTTGATGCAACGGGAAGTGCAAGTAATTTACAAAGTTAAATATAATGTTGTCTTTCTAGTTTAAAATTTATCATAAAAATTCATGTGCACACACATGCACACAAGCAAGCCAAAAACAGATTGGCAAGAATGCCTCTTATATGTGTGTGTTCTTTGAAAAATATAAGCAAAATATTGGTAAAAAGTTTTGATACTCAATTCAGTTAGAAAGCACTCGCTATGATCATGGCGAGTACTAACCGGATCTTATAGCTGTTTCACCTGAGAAGGGCGTGTACTCTTTTAGGAAAATTTCCTTGTCAAATATCGTTAGATAGGATGTCCTTGTCGTGGAAGATGACTATATGTGGTTTTCCCCAAAAGATTAATGGGGGATGGGGGCGTGTTCTTTTTTTGCGAAAATGGGAATTTTTTGAGTAAAATGCCTTTGCTGAGCGCGATGACAAACTATAATTGTCTTGTCTGAGAAAAGCATTCTGTCCAACGATGTTTAGCAGAAGAATTCTCGTTTTTCTGGAATGTAGAATGTGCTTTTCTCGGATAAGATGACTATAAATTCCTGACGGCTTGATGGCCGTACGATCGCAAAGAATCCTCAAAAAAATGCTCGACAATGGAAAACAAGTGCGCAGGTTGTGGAGACTTCCGTGCGTATTTGCATTTACCGGACCGTTGCGAATTTCTTGTCAGTGAATGTCGTTGGAGTTCCATTGGGTGGCCCAGGAGCGCTGCGGAGATTCTGTTTTATGGGGATAGTGTTCGCGCCAATTCCGATTAATCCAAATTTTGTAAGTTCGATGGAAAAGCGTTGGATTTTCCGCGGTGATGGACGACTTTAGGCCCGCAAAAAAGGTTTTAAAATGGGAAAACGAGTATTCGAAGACGATAGTGATGATTTTATTCCAGAGAAATTTTCCGCAGATTTTGACGACCCTAGCGGCGATTACCAACCCGAGAGTCGAAATCCGCAGGCGAACTGCGAGGGTGAATGGACCCCACAGAATTTCAACGAGTCTGCGAATGATAATCAGCAGAGGGGTATTGCGCCTAGGAAAAGAAAACAGTTCGGTGGCCAAAATTTTTCCACACAGGTTGACGAACAACAACAAGGACAACATCAAAGTCAGCAGCAGAATAAGCGTCCGCAGAAACAACGGCCTGGCGATCGGCAATTGAATGGCGATAATCGGGTCCGCCGCGATGGCGACAGAAACGTGCAATGTGGAAATAATTATCAAAATAGCCACGGAAACAGAAGGCAGCAGAATGGTAACCAAAATCGGCAGAAGTTCGCGAGGACAGTAAAAATTGGCCAGCTTTCTAGCGGGTTGATCAAAGGAATGGACTGCATGTGTTCCTTCGAGAAATTGGAGGAATTTGCCACGGCAAACGTCAATTTCGATGCCCAACCGTTTGATTTTAACAGCGCCTATGAAAGTCGTGCCGCGTTGTCCGCAAAAGATATTATTGACGACTCATTGGCGCAGGGGGAATTCGAAAAAAGTAGCCACAAGATTTTTGAACTTTTGTTACTGAAGAAATTCTCCGAAAGAACGCCGATCGTTGCGAAGGGTGTGCTCGAAACGATAGAAGGCGGCGATGGATTACTTGTGTATGCCAACGATAATTATAGGATACGGCCGCAAAGTGCATTTATTCCGAGGTTTTTTGTACAAAAGTATGGCCTACGCCGCGGCCAGGATATCGTTGCCTATCTCCATCCGCCGACGCAAAATTCGACATGTCCATTTGTTTTGAAAATTTCCACGGTAATTGGGTTGGATCCGTCGAGCGTGCTGAACTTACCGAAATTTAAGGATTTGGTTCCATTTTATCCGACGGAAAGGCTGTTTTTGGAGTGTACCGAAAATGTAAAATGGGACAACGTATCCATGCGAATAATAGATATTCTGACGCCCATCGGACTCGGGCAGCGCGGATTGATAGTGGCGCCACCGAGAACGGGGAAAACTGTTCTTTTACAATGCATAGCTAACGCCATATCAAAGAACCGACCGGATGTTAAGCTAATAATATTGCTTATCGACGAACGTCCCGAGGAAGTGACAGATTTTTGCCGCCAAGTGGCGAATGCCGAAGTCATAAGCTCCACATTCGATGAATCCACGGATAATCACATCCACGCAGCCGACATGGTGATTGACAAGGCACGCAGGCAGGTGGAAGCCGGCAAGCACGTTGCCATACTGCTCGATTCCATAACCAGGCTGGCCCGCGCTCACAACACGGAGCAGCCAAGCAGCGGGAAGTTACTATCCGGGGGGGTGGACGCGAGTGCCCTACAAGCGCCGAAGAAATTTTTCGGTGCCGCTCGGAATATAGAAGGTGGCGGGAGTTTGACGATCCTAGCGACGGCATTGGTTGAAACCGGCAGCCGCATGGATGAGGTGATATTCGAAGAATTTAAGGGGACAGGCAACATTGAGATTCACCTCGACAGAACTCTCTTCGACAAACACATGTTTCCGTCCTTGAACATCTAAAAAATCGTCACA
>JAISXS010000037.1 GCA_031270385.1 Puniceicoccales bacterium
GCTCTGTGATTCTCGAAATACTTTACTACCTTTTCCCTCAGATCCTTCGAATAGTACATCTCGCTCTTACCTACTATATTTTTAAACGCCCTCGTCAAGGGGAATTGCTATAGCGGCAAAATTCCCGTTTTTTGGAATTAGGGAGGATGCTTTTTCCGGGTAAGATGACTATATAACAGCGGCAATTAATTTTTGCTCTGTTTTTTGTTGACATTTTTCGTCGCGCATTCAGTCTGGCCACCAGACAGGAGACTTATCATTATGCACAAAAATAGTATTAATATCCCATCCCTTACAAATAAGCTGTCGTCCGATCTTGAAATAGCCAAAAAAATAAGTCGGACGACGCGCACCATTCGCAGTATAAGAAAGGTACTTAGAGTAACAGAATCCATGCTTCTCGGTAGTGGAACACGAATTAGTGGGCCAAAGGTCGGATTGCACAATATTCGACGGATTAAAGTGTCAAAGAAAAAGAAAGATAGTGCAAAATTGTCTGTGCCTAGGTCGCGCATTTTGCACGAAAATTCATCGAGCCAGCGTCCGCATAAGCCGGCTGCCAAAGACGCGCGCGGAAATATACTGCTTGCTTCGAATTCTTGCGAAAAAGTGCTGTCGGCTGTAAAATCAGATTCGGAAGACAACAACATTTTTAGTGAAAAACTCAAAGGTTCGTTTGACTTTTCGACCCCAGAAGTAAGAGAACATGATATTCCCTGCAAATCAGATCCGGAAAACAACAATGTTTTTATCAAAGAATCCAAAAATCTGTCTGGTTCCGTACAGAATTTTGATCAACTTTCAGCCATGATAAAAGAAGAGGATGGTGACATTTTTTGCGAAAAATACAAGGATTCGAAACGAAATTTCAATTTAACGCACGGGCCAATAGCACCTGAATCTAAGATCGTGACAGAAATCGCAGACGCTGTGCAAAAATGCAAAGATCTTTTTATGAGGGTAATGAAAGAAGATTTTTCCGCGGAAAAGGCGTCAACCCTTGGCGAAGAAGCACTCGTTTCAATTGCCAATGACCTTAACGCGAAAATTGTGACAATTGTATGTAATGTGTTCATGAACTTGGTAGCGGACGTGGGTGGCATCATCTGCAAAAACAAGGAAAAATTTTACGAAGATGTTAAAACGCTTGGGTTAGTGTACAGTTGCTACGTTACTATGAAACAAAAAGAAGAGATGGGTGGATGGCTTGCGTATGCGCCCAAGAAACTCCCACGTAATATCTCGAAATACTTCAGTGTAGCGCAGCGCAATGCTGAGCAAGGATTGAAAGCGCTTTGGGGGGCGTGATGTGGATGAATATAGTCATCTTCCCCGAGAAAAGCACACCCTTCATTCCAAAAAATGGGAATTTTTCTGCTAAAATATCGTTATATGAAATGCTTTTCTCGAGTAAGATAACTATAAAATTCTAACGGTGCAAACGCCGAATTGACCGAGATTATGCGCTTTTGCGCATCTTCTTTGTAGCTGTTTCATCTGAGAAGGGTGTGATTTCCTTTATGTCCTTTAGGAAAGCCTCCCGTCAGGTGTCGTTGGATAAGATGCCCTTGTCGAGTGTGATAGTTGTAGTCGTCTTGCTTGAGAAAAGCATTCTATCTAACGATGCTTAGCAGAAAAATTCCCGTCTTTTTGGAATAGAGAGTGTGCTTTTCTCGGAGAAGATGACCATATATGACTGTTACGCCCGACAGGGGCATCTTATCCAACGATGCTTGGCGGGAAAATTTTTCTTTTTGCAAAGGAAAGTACGCCCTTCTCGGGTGAGACAGCTATACATCAGCGGATGTGCCGTCAAATGCAATTTCGGACAAAACAATGAAAAAGATCCACGAAACTTCCAACCCAGCAATTTGCTTTTGTCAGTCCTAAAAACAAACACGCCACCGGGCGAAAGGCAAGACACACCTCACACAGAATCGCCTGAAGACCACTCAGAGACATCAGAGACCTGAACGCAACACCCAAGCGACCTAAGCTACCTTTTTTTAGAGGAAGGAAACCGCAACAGGCCGAAAACAAACGTCTACAGCGCCGACACTTCCCCTCCAATGGGACCTCGAATCCTAAGAAGAGCGATGAGACCCACCGCCAATAATAAACGTCTCGTAGACGTTGGAATCATCAATGCCGCCGTATTCGACATACGTCACACTTCTCAAGTAATCCTGAGTCTCCTGGGGCAGCATCGCCATAATTTCGTCAAATTCCTCACTATGCGCTCCAACGCAAAGAAAATTTCCTATCGCGTTCGCACTTCTCTCCGAAATTAACACATTCACAACTTCGTTGGTGAACCCATTCTCAGCAAGGAACCTGAGGATTTTCAACACGTTCCTCTCATCCTCCTCTGAGCACATCGCGGTCCTCAACAGCGGCCCACCCCGTACATCTTTCGTTTTGAGCAATTGGTCAACAATCTCACGGACCCGATTGCGGTCCTGTTCATCCAGAGCCAGAGGTCCACACCTCCGACCATCCAGAGGAGCGGATTTCGCTACCGACTCCTCCTCCTTACCAGCGCCTAAAAATGCTTCGGCAACCGAAGCTACGAGCGGTCGCGCTTCTTTCGTTCCAACGAAACTCGATACGGCCGACGGCAAACCCTTGTGTACAGCGGCAATTGACATACTATTCCTTTCGGGTACTAAATGATAGGAACCGCCCCAAAATCTGTCAAGAAAATAATCGGTTTTTCATGAAAATTTAAGCTGGACTAATTCTGTAAACGTAGCAGTTTTGCCTGACAGCGACATATTTTTTTTGCAAAAATCGGAATTCTTCCGCCGAGTGTCATCGAATAAAATGTCCTTGTCAAGTGTGACAATTATATTACATGGCGTTTGAACTGTTTGTGATTCCTCGTTGTCCTAGGCTGCTTTTGATTCGTGAACTGCTGGAAAAAATTTAGCTGGATCACTTTGAAATGCTACGCAGAGTTTTTCAAAATTTTCTCCGAATTTTGTAACATCCATTGCCGATTGATCTCCACACAAATTCAGCGCTACACAGTACAGACCTGCCAGTACCTCGGAGGCCGTGTGATATTGGCCCGATTGCATGTAGAGGGACACTGAGAGAAATAAGTTCTTAAAGTCGCCAAAATCTGGTCCTGCCAGCTTATTAGTGTCGATGTTCTCGGCTTTCACCAGCTCCACGAGTGGCCTTAACTTATCCTCCATGGCTTTTTTCCCGTCAGGATCGCCACCCAATTGGGCAACCATTCCCACCACGATGTCCGTTGTTGTCCCCGATACGCTACAGAATGTTTGTAGCCCGTTGTCAATCACGGAAGCAGCAAAACTACATTTGGAAACGTAAGTAGTGTCGCTATTTTTCGGATGTTCCACAAGATCTCTTATTTTCCAGGGTTGGTTGTTGTTTTTGGCAGGACCATTTGCAGTTTCAAATTCGATATCAAGCAATGCGGTCTGCAATTTTCCCCAGTCAAATTTCGCCAATTTTTCAGGTAGCTGGCTGGCAGTGTCGCCGCCATTTTCACGAATTGCATTTTGAAAAAATTCCGATGGATTATTCAGCATTGCAACCCTGATGAGCTCAATTACATCAGGTGTGGCACTTTGTTGTGGTCTATGCATACGGTTAAAACAACCATCGTCGCGTACCTCCGTAAAAAATTTCACATCCCTGGTATCCAGTCCATTCAGTTCTAAAAAGTTACCTACAGGCTTTCCTCTAATTTCCGCAGGGCCCTGTTCGGAAAAGATTTCTTTATGCGGCTTCGGATGTCCGCCAATTTTGGTTGATATATCCCTTCCGCGGAATCCTCCCCTTACTTTGTCCGGGACTCCAGTTTCGTTTCTCAGTTGTTCAAGTTTTTCTGCTACGATTCGTTTTATTTCCTTCTTTCCGTCATCACTAATCCCATCCGGCCATGCAGCTATTTGATCAGCAAATGTATCGGCAATTTTTTCATCGAGTTTTTTGTAGGAATATTCCATAAAGAAGCCGCTTTTCCGTACTGTCTTCATGAGTTCCATACTGTTATCGTAGGTTCCCAGCGGTCCGTCATTTGAGGTTAATGCACAGTATAGGTTTTTAGCTTCGTTAGCTTCGGGGGACTTCTGCGCCTCTGCCTCTAGTTCCTCCAGTATGTCCACACCAGTGGCTAAGAACTGAATTATGCGAAAATCTTTGATTAGGGAATTTGATGAATTAAGGCTTTTGCCTGCACTACCAATCTCATCCGCATTACCAACAATCGTATTGACTGTTGTATTTACATCATTTGTGGACATCCCTTTCAGCTGATTCGCAAGTTTGTTTCTAATCGCTTCTTTACCTGGTGTAGATTCACTTAGGCCGCCTATCTCTTCTTGTTTGTTTTTTAATTCTTTTTGCATTTTTTGGAGTTTGCTAATTTGATCTTGATCTGGACTGGCTGTACCATTCGATAGGCTGCCGATGGAACTACCTGGAACGAACCTCAGCAGCGATGCAACGATCTTTTCCATCAATTTGAGTTTTTGTATCTGGTTTTTTCCCAGAATTGGAGGATCTTTTTCAGCGTCACATTTAACGCTCGCTGCGATTTCATTAAAATGATTCCCAAGAATTTTTACAAACTTTGTGTATTTTTCGGTTAGTTGGGTTGGTCCTAGATTAGCGGATTCCATGGCGCCAATTTCCCTTGCGGCAGCGCTATTTATCATCGCCAGTGCGATTTTCGTATCGTTACGCGTTTCTACGTCATTGAACGACCGCAGGTATGGGGCCAATTTAGAATTATTTGTAATTTGTTCAAGTTTTTCATTATTTGCCTCAACATCAATCAATTCCACTATGGTTTTCTCATTTGTTTTTGCTGACAATTTTTCCACCGTTACATTTTCGGTTGCACGCGCAAAAACAGATCCAGATTCGGTGGATGGTTCTTTAAATTCTGATTTTGGAATTCTCAAAAAGTGCTTGCGGTCGGCCAAAGCCACGCCGTTGGTCGCCTGACTTGTTCTAAACCTAGTAGGATCGGCAACTATGTTTCCTGTATTTTTTGACGCGTCCATTTGCGTATCTCCTTAAACTTCATTGGCCACAAAGTGAATAGATTTCCGTACGATGCCAGATTTTGTCCGACATCCATTCCCCGACGCAATGGGCCCATGAAGCGATCGTTGTGGCTACCCTCTGTAAAGAAACGCTTGTAAAGAACTTCATTGACATCAGATAACCATACGCGAAACAAAGGCAGATCCATCTGACGTGAGTCTCATTAGCGTCTTTCCTGTTCAGAATATGATTTTTGACATCCTCCACGTACTTGACACCGACGCTTCTTTTGAGAAAATCGTTTAACATAACAACCCGTGCTCGGGTCACTATTGTAAAAAAGTAAATGCTTTCGTGCAAACAAATTTTGCATTTATGAAATTTTTGATGGAATCTGAAGTGGGATATCGAAACAATTCGTATTTCGCGTGTTTTCAGGGTTATATAGTTATCTTACTTAAGAAAAGCATTCTGTCTAACGATATTTAGCTGTAAGACTTTTGTTTTTTTGGCATAGGGGGCGTGCCTTTCTCGGGTAAGATGACTATATAAGAAAATTTTCTTGCCAAGTATCGTTGAATAAGATGTCCTTGTAGGGTGTGACAGCTATAAAATGTTTGGATCTTGGTCCATAACCGCAGGCTGGCGTGCCAGCTCGTCGATTTTCGCGGAAATAATGGCGACGACGGCGCCCAAATTGTTTAGTCCGGTGTCAATGCACATTACATCTTTTCCACGGATCGTTCTTTCGCCATCGATTTTATCGCGTGCTAAAACGTCATCTTCCTCGCTGTCCTTCTCCCTGCGGAGAGAGCGGTTATCGGCACTTGCTTCCAGGAAAAATTTCAAATCCGCATCCGGAAAAATTACACTCGCTATGTCGCGGCCCTCCTCGACCAAACCCTTGAAATTATTTTTCCGCGCCACATCTCGCTGCGATCGCTGGTATTCGAACAAAAACTTTCTAATCCCACCAACGGCAGAATATTGCGACACTACGGCGTTAATTTCTCGTATGCGCAATTCACTTTCAGAAAAAACTGTTCCGTTTAATGAAATGTACGATGAGTTTTTAACGATTTTTGTGCCTGTGGTGATCGTCAACAGAAATGCATTTATCGAGGATGTATCACTGATTTTCACACCTGCCCTGAGCATTTCCAGCGTTATGGCCCGGTAGTGTAACCCCGTTGATACCGCCAAAAAGCCATATTTTTCAGCAATGCGCAGTGCCGTCGACGTTTTCCCAGTCGCCGCTGCACCATCGATCGCGATTGTGATAAAATTCATGGGCACATGGATAAGTACAGCCATGCTCTTTGAAAGACTTTTCATTGCCAAAAAATTTTTTCTCGCCAAAGACTCCCCATTGGCAAGCATGGTGTCACAATGTGCAGCATTATAGGTTATATCGGGAACAGAGATGTGGCCCAAATTCTTCTCGATGGGCTATCGCGCCTCGAATACAGAGGCTACGATTCCGCAGGAATTGCCGGGATACAATGTGAAGAAATCAGCGTCGTAAAACGACTCGGCAGGGTTAAAAATTTATCCGATGCTATCGATGAATCCGTAAAATTTGATGGCATAGGAATTGGGCATACGCGATGGGCGACGCACGGTAGCGTTTCCTTGGAAAACGCGCATCCACACCTCAGTTTCCACGGAATTTTTTCTCTGGTACACAACGGCGTCATAGAAAATTATGAGTCCATAAAACACTTCCTCGTGGAAAAGGGTTATGAATTCTATTCTGAAACTGACACAGAAGTCTTGGTGAATTTGATAGAGTATCATTTCAAAAAAGAAACTTCTCTGGAAAATAAATTTCTAGTGAGCGTGCAAAAGGCATTACTGCACGTTCGTGGGACGTATGGCATCGCCGTACTTTGCAAACACAGTCCCGGAGAAATGGTTGTTGCAAGGAAGAGTTCTCCGCTTCTGATCGGCATAGGCGACAATGAAATGTTCATCGCCAGCGATGCCTGTGCAATCGTTGCCCACACGCATAACGTCGTGTATTTGAATGACGGGGAATTGGCATCGATTACACAGTCAGATTTCTCCGTCGTGACGATGAAAAATGAAAAAATTGATGCCGTCAAGTGCGAGCTCGACTGGCGAATCGAAGATGTTTCGCGCGGCGAACACGAGCACTTTATGCTCAAAGAAATATGCGAACAGCCAGTGGCGTTGCAAAATGCCATGCGTGGTAGGTTTTCGGATGACCTTAGCACCGCGAAATTTGGAGGGTTGCGCCTATCTCCGCGGGAATTGCGCCAAGTCGACAGAATTCTGTTTTGCGCCTGCGGGACAGCGTGGCATGCGTGTCTCATAGCAGAGTATTTGATAGAAAAATACGCCCGCATACCCGTGGAAGTCGCATATTCATCGGAATTTCGCTACAGCAATGCGCCCCTTGAAAAAAACACGCTGGTTTTCGTGATAAGCCAATCCGGAGAGACCCTCGATTCATTTGCGGCGCTGCAGGAGGCAAAACGCAAAGGATATCGCACATTGGCAATAACAAACGTCGTTGGTTCGACGATAGCGAGGGAATCGGAGGGCGGAATTTACCAGCATTCTGGCCCAGAAATAGGTGTGGCATCGACAAAAGCATTCACAGCCCAGGTCTGCGTAGCTGCCATGCTGGCATTGCTCTTAGGGCGGCTACGTGATATGAGTTTTGACGATGGGGTGGCATTTGTGCAAGCGTTGCTCCAATTGCCAGAAAAAGTTTCCAAAATTCTCGAAAAAAAAGATGAAATACGGTTAATCGCGGAAAAATACGCCCACCACGAAGATATGTTATTCCTAGGCCGCCAATCGATGTTTCCCGTTGCGCTGGAGGGAGCGCTAAAATTAAAGGAAATTTCGTATATTCATGCCGAAGGGTATCCGGCCGCGGAAATAAAGCACGGCCCCATAGCATTGATTTCGGGAAAATGTCCGTGTTTTTTCCTGGCGACACAGAGAAACACTTTGCAAAAAACGCTATCAAACATCTTGGAAGTGAAAGCAAGGAACGCCATGGTTATTGCCGTTGTTGCCGAAGGAAGTAAAATTCCTCCGGGATGCACCGATGATTTGATAGTTGTCCCCGAAACGCACGATGCACTGGAGCCGATTCTCGCCACCATCCCCCTGCAATTGTTCGCATACTACATCGCAAAGGCGCGTGGTTGCGACATCGATAAACCGCGAAACTTAGCAAAATCAGTAACTGTCGAATAGTTCATGGCAAGAATTTTTCCATGCCACGCCTTACTATTTTTTATCGCTTGCGTAGTTCCATGTTTTGCCGATGATGTGATTGGCGACATCGATTTTGTCGCCATCAGGGAGAGATTTTCCGATGATTTTTCGTCACTCATAAATAGTGGAAACAATGCGTACAGGGTTGGATTTTTCGCCCTCGCTAAGGATTTTTTTTCCAAGGCATTGGACGGCAAAAATTTGTCGAATGAGCAAAAGAGCATTGCTATGTCAGGGTTCGTAGAGTCGTGTTTGGCTGCGGGAGATTTTTCGGAAGCGATAGGGAAATTTGATGCAATTCGTAAATTGGCCAGTGGAAAAATAAATTCGAATTTGCGGAACAAATTCCTGATAGATAGTGCCATCGTTGCGTGCTTCAAAAATGATTTCAATTTCGCCAATCGCGCGCTTCTGAAGTGTAATGTCAAGACATTGGAAGATTGTGACATAGCGTGGTACTACGCCGCGAAAGTCGTTTTGTCGGCGTCCACTGGAAATTTTGGCGAGATGGTAAACAACATGGAGGCCGCTGAAAAACACTCCATTTCCACTGATCAGATGGCGCAAATCCAGGCATTTCCTATTCAATTTATGCTTACTATGCCGGCCAAATCCGCAGAATTTCACAATTTGTTAGAGACATTGAATTTGCTTTGCAAAAGACATAAACTGCAAAAGGAAGGGTATCCCTTCGTTCGTGCCTATTCTTTACTGCTGATACGATCAGGAGCCAATCCCAGGGCAAAGGAGATCCTTGACGAACAGATCGCGTGCGTGCCGGCAGGAGATGTAAAAAATTTGCAATCCTTCCGTCTCTGCAAAGCTGTCGCCGAGGGTTTGCATTCCCCGACCGGCTACGGTATAATCTCCGAGTTGTTGCTGTCTGCAGCGGGGGACGAATTAAAAAAACAAGCACTGAAATTACTTATTTCATCGGCTGAAAACAAGAATCAGTGCATGGATGCATTCAAAGTGTTGTCAAATCAAAGTTTCCAGAATTTACCGAAACCAATGGCACGGCAAATTTTATTTGCGAGGGAACGACTTGCCATCGACGGCGAAGATATAACTTCCGCTCAGCGGGTGGCCGAAGAGATAGTTGCCCAATTTCCCTGCGAAACTTTTACGAAGAGCGTGTACGAAGCTCTTGCTTATCTTGCATGGCAACAAGAACCTAAGGATTACCGTATGGCAGCCCATTACCTCGGTAAAATGCGGGATATAGCAACCGACGAAAATGAAAAAGTTTCGCTGTCCGTCCGCATAGGTGACGCATTTTACCTCAGTGGGGCGTATGATATTGCGGCAAAAGTGTATGGCGAGGCCTTGAAAACCAGTGGCCATAAAATCCAGTATGACAAGTTGCTATGCCATGCGATCCAGGCAAATATCAATGCCAACAACCTCGAGGCAGCGGGAGAGTATTTACAAAATTTTAAGCAACGGCATAATCTATTAACTGAATATCGTTGGCATGGAGAGCTTCTGTATATAAACGCGCTGATCCGCAGCGGAAACCACGATCGTGCAATGAATTATTTGGCTCTGCTGCTTGATACCTACGTGCAACATATCCAACAATTTTATTTGGTAAAATTTTATTTGCTACAGGCACACTCGATGTTCGCCAAACAGAATTATCAACGAGCGCATATTGTTGCATCGCGCATCTGCGAAATTTTTCCGCACAGAAGCAGTTCCTCTGAGATCGCAGAAATAATTTCCAAAGCGCTTTTCATAAAGGGGACCTGCGAACTGAAATTAAAAAATGAACGGGATGGTCTCCAAACATTCAAACGACTCCGAGAAAATTACCAGGACCATGAGGCAGCGGCATTATCCCATTTCGAGGAAGCGGAATATTTCTCCCAGAACGGAAATGTTGCAGATGCATGCAAGATTCTTTTAGCATACGCTAATCAGGGAACGAAATATTCACCGTTTGCGTATTACAAGTGCGCGGAATATTACAGATCCATGGGCGCCCAGAGCTACGACAACGCCATTGCATGCCTTTCGGAATTAATTTTGAGGTATGAGAATCACGAGATAGTGTACGCCGCAAGGCTAGAAATCGCGGATCTATTCCGCTTGGAGGGGAAATTCGGTGACGCGGAGCTGGTTTACGAAGGGTTGTTCAACGATTTTCCATTCGATAGGAGGTATCATTTTACCGAGTTTTGCCTCGCGAAGTCGATTTTTGCACAAAAATCCAAGGGACCGGCGTTCATAGAGCGATCGAAAATGATATTGGAAAGGTTGTACGCCGTCGCGACATCGGATACGTCGCTTCACATTGAAATTGCCGCTACGTATTGCCTGGTGCTAAACGAAGATTTACAAACTGAAGAGATGAAAAAAATTGCTTGGGAAACTTTACTTTCCGCCATTTCCGATAAAAATGGGTTGACAAGCCGTGACATTTACTGGTTGCTGCAGATCGGAAACCTGCTCAGCGAGCGTCTAAAGTTTGACAATGATGCCGTTGGAATTGAATCCTTGCAAAAAATTATGAAAAAATTGAAATCTAGCGGCAAAAACTAGTATGAAAAAATTTTTTTTTGCCATTTGTTTACACCTGCTTGCAGCCACAGTGTCCTGCGGCAATGAAATTTTTACCACGGGAGAAATTATTGCGCTCGGTGTAACACAGGGGGCGACGGAATTTTTGCCGATTTCATCCACAGCCCATCTCATAGTCGTCGACAAATTTTTTCCGAATCGCGAAATTGATTCCGGTACGGCGCAAGCGGAACTTGAATCCGAGGCAAAAGGTTCCTATTTTAGCATAATACAACTGGGGTCAGTTTTTGCAGTATTATTCTTATATAGGCGCAGATTTCTTGGCATAGCGCTTGGCGTATTCCATAAAAATCCGAGCAGCACAAAGATAATCACAAATCTCATAATTTCGTTTTTACCGGCTGCAGTGGTTGGTTGCCTAATTGACGGATGGGTGCAAAAAACGTTATACGGTGGAGTTGTCGTTGCTGTTGCCTTAGTCGTCGGCGCTGGCATTATGGTGTTTTTCGAGATAATTAATTGGAAATGCCATCGTGAAAATTTTACAACGATAGAAAATTTAATCCCAAAGAAGAGTCTAGCCATTGGCCTTTGGCAGTGTCTTGCGTTGATCCCTGGAATGAGCAGGGCAATGACAACAATTGTCGGCGGGCATGCCTGTGGACTACGCAGATCGGAAGCTGCCGAATATAGCTTCTTACTTGGCGCGATGACGTTGACGGCAGCTAGTGTATATAAATTTACAAAGGACTTTCGCACAATTTTCGCTTGCCTCAGCATCAAATCATTTTTTCTCGGAATTGTCGTTGCGTTCGCCGTTTCTGTTGTTTCGTTGAGGTTGCTTGTCTTAATGAACTCGCGTGGCGGCATGATACTGTTCGCATTCTACAGAATAGTTCTCGCCGCCGTGGTTTTTTACAGTTGTTCGCCCATCCACTAGCTAACTATAGTCATCTTACTTGAGAAAAGCATTCCATTTAACGATATTTAGCAGAAAAATTCCCATTTTTTGGAATGAAGGGTGTGCTTTTCTCGGGGAAGATGACTATGTTTTATATATACTAATTTTATTCGAAAAAAGTATTCTGACCAACGATATTTGTCGGGGAAATTTTTATTTTCATGAAAAAAACATGCCTTTTTCGAGTAAGACGATTGCGTAGTAATTCCTTCTGGCAAAGACATTTCAAATTCGACGATGTTTAGCGAAAGGACCCTCTTTTAAAAAAAAAGTACGCCCTTTTCAAGCGAAACAACTACATTGCCGAACACCATCTCGACCGACGCAAGAAGTAAAACTTTTGTCAAAATTGTAAGTTTTTATTGACAAAGAAATAACAGATACAAGAGTAGTGTATTAAGGAAACATAATATGGATATGAACTCTAATATACATCTCGGTGCGGCTATGTTGAACGATGCCGAAGAACTGGCCAACGTCACTAGAGGAGGAGCTTGTAAAAAAAAGGACAAAAAAACAATCAACCAAGCAGCGTTTGATCTATGTATTAGTGCTTCAAAAAAATTTGCTGAAGACACATACGAATATGCTTATTCTATTGCGATGGCAGCAATCGTAGCACAAAGAATTGGGAAAGACAGAAAAGCCGTTGAATTGTGCGAACTTGCGTATGCTAAGTTTAGTGAACTAAAAATCCACGAAGAGGCCGCTATAATTGCTGAAAGGGTGGCCAATTCGTCAAAAAACAGAAAAGTTAGACAAAAGCTTTTGAAAGCTTGTGCCGAGAGTTGCGCTGCACTTGCAAATGCCACTTCCAACAAAACAAATAAGAAAGAATTTTTAGAAGCGGCTACAAAAAAATTTCTAGAGGCCGGATACAAAATGGAGGCCAGATGTGCTGCCATGGCCGCCGAATTAGTTTCGTATATTTAGCCTACTCGAGGAAAGCATTTTATCCAACGATATTTGACGGAGAAATTCCCGTTTTTATAAAAAAACAATATGCTCTTTCCAGGTAAGATGACTACAACAAATTAATTAGCAAATGGTAACCATGTTGTAGTGCGAGAGCGAACCATCGCCTTGGACACAGGATCGGGAACAGTATTGTGTTCCCGATTTCCGAGGCTTCTGTCACAAAATTACCAGTCAGTCCATGCCGATCACCATACCTCCGGATGGCGGCATGATATTGTTCGTATTCTACAAAATATAGTTATCTTACTTGAGAAAAGCATTCTATATAACGATATTTAGAGGAAAAATTCCCATTTTTTGGAATGAAGGGTGTGCTTTTCTCGGGGAAGATGACTATATTTTATATATACTAATTTTATTCGAAAAAAGTATTCTGACCAACGATATTTGTCAGGGAAATTTTTATTTTTATGAAAAAAAACATGCCTTTTTCGAGTAAGATGATTGCGTAATAATTCCTTCTGGCAAAGACATTTCAAATTCGACGATGTTTAGCGAAAGGACTCTTTTTTATAAAAAAATAGTACGCCCTTCTCGAACGGAACAATTGCATTGCCAAGCGCCATCTCGACCGACGCAAGGAATAAAACTTTCATTTAAATTGCAAGTTTTTTTGTTGACAAAGAAAAAGCAAGTTCGATAGTAATATTTCAAGGAAACATAATATGAATATGAAATTTGATACGCATTCCGCCCATGACATGATGGAAGATGCCAAAAGATTGATTAATACCGAAGGATCAAGGCCAAAACCAACCAACAAAAAAATAATTGCTTGGCTTGATGGTGCTTCTGCAAAATTTAATGCCGCCGGAGACAAATCTTCGTCTGCTAAGTGTAATAAGATGGCGGCACGCGTAGCAGCAGAAATTGGAGACACCCAAAAGGCTGCCAACCTTTGGAAATCTGCATATGAAAACTATGCTTATTGTGGAAATTCCATAGAAGCCGCTGAAGCCGTTAACGAGGCGGCCCGTCTGGTAAGCGACAAAGGCAAAAAAAGAAAGCTTCTGATATGCTGTGCTGATATGCACGTTGAAACCGCGCATGACAGTCGTTTCGCAGAAGATCGAAGACGTCATTTCGAAGAAGCTGCAAAAATTTCTGGACATGTCGGAAGCGAGAGAAAGGCCAGGGGCAACAATTTGGCCGCCCAATTTGCCAAGAATAAATATTAATCTGCAACGTGACCATGTCGCAGTGCAAAAGTTGGTCATTGTCTGGGACGCAAGATTGGAAACAGTATTGTGTCCCTGATTCCCGAGGCTTCTGTCACAAAATTACCAGTCAGTCCATGCCGATCACCATACCTCCGGATGGCGGCATGATATTGTTCGTATTCTACAAAATA
>JAISXS010000062.1 GCA_031270385.1 Puniceicoccales bacterium
ATGCTGTAACTTGTGTGGATGGGGATAATTTTATAATTGCCGACGGCTGCAATTACTCACTAACCTCCTCGGATAGAAAATTTTTGCAAAATGCCACCTTCAACATGCTCCGCAGCCGCGGCAATCTTACAATTTCGTTTGCCGCAAAAAATTACTGCGATGGTCGCGTTGGGCGTGCTCCGGCAAAAGTTTTCATCGACGCATTTCATTTGTTTCGTGGGGAATTTTACTCCAGTGCCGTGGGTGAAAAATTACTCACATCGGTCGATCGTGCGGCATTGCAAATCGTCCGCGATGGAGAATTTTTTAGAAGTAGCAGCGAAAGAAGTGACGTTACGGTGAGAAACTGTGCTGTTTCCTATGCCGCACGCCATGATTTATCCAAAAATCTGCACGACTATTGTTTCGCCGTAGACAGGAAATGCGGCGTAAAAATTTTATGCAAGGCCATGGAATATTTGTTAAAAAATCCGCATATCGGATTCTATGACGCAATACTGCGGCTTCGACCGATGCCGTGGCAGTCAAGAGTCACCGGTAAAAAAATTTCACTGGGGTCATTTGTTCACGAGTTCTTACAATTTCCGCAAGCTGGAGCGGGATTCATCCGAAAAACCTCGATAGAAGTTTTTTATGAAAATATAAAATCACGATCGCAGAAGCTGAAAACGTTGGTGGCAAAGGCGTATACTGCTGCCGACGGTGAGATTCCAGCGGATTTTATGCGGCTTGTAGATTTCGCAGCGGTCTTGGCAAAGCGGTTGATAGAAAGGTTATTTGCCATTAAAAATTGGCAGTCATTTCAGAGCGAATGCATAATCCCAAGCGATACACCTGTGAAAATAGGAAATGGGGCGATAGAATTGTCCGGGCGGTTGGACTTTTTGATAAGCGACGGCATTGGTGGCGATAAGGACGAATCCGCCGTGACGATCATTGATTTCAAAACCGGTAGCGATTTCGAGTTAACGGAAAGAAATGTTCGCTGGCGCATGGAAAAGTATGAAAGTTTGCAATTGTTTTTGTACGGCCTCGCTTTGAGGGCAATTGGCTTTAAACACGTAAAAATTATGATTTTGAAACCGGATAGTGCCATTCTAAATTCTGCAATTTCTATGGATTATATAATTGCCAATGTCCCGAAAATGCTGGAAAAATTGGGACAAGTAATTGAGACTGGATTAATCGAACGGCAGATACTCGGAAAAACGTTCCGCGGATATTTTGTCGACAGCGTTCCACTGGCGACAACGGATTTGTACTAGAAGCCGAGAAAATCTCCGTTGGGCAGGATAATTTGTTTGGGGATGGATTTATGTTGTCTTATTCGAGAAA
Source organism: Puniceicoccales bacterium (assembly GCA_031270385.1). GTDB lineage: Bacteria > Verrucomicrobiota > Verrucomicrobiia > Opitutales > JAIRKQ01 > JAIRKQ01. Next base: position 1,336 of record JAISXS010000062.1, read on the forward strand.
AGCATTCTAATGCGACGATGTACCAATGGAAGATTCATGCTTTTATGAAAAAACAATATGCTTTTCTCAAGTAAGACAACTATGTATAGCCGTTGCGCTCAATAAGGGCATTTCATCTAAAAATGTTTGGTGGAAAAGTTCTTCTTTTATAAAAAAATGGTGTATCCTATTCAAACGAAATGACTATATTTTCCGATCGTCTTAATTCACGCCTGTCGGGACTGCAAAAAAAATATTCGGGCAATTTGATAAAAATTTTCCTGCGCATGCATACGTGGTTTCTTCGCGAATTTTGCAGGGCACTGCTCGTGGAATTGCTGCGCATTGTGCGGTCCAACGTTGAAAAACTTAGGAATGGCGGTAGAAAGCTGCGCATACTCGTTCTAGTCGGTGGTGGTGTCGGTGATGTCTTGATGCAAGGATTGGCAATAAAAGAACTGTTTAAGCGTATAAATTGTGATCATTCAATCGATGTGACGTCTTCGTACTCGGATCCTTTCCATTATTTTCCATTCATTTTTTACGGGTGGAAGTTTTTGAATATCAAGCATAAGGATCGCATACTCATTGGAATGTACGATGTTGTGATAAAAATGGATAGGGTTACTTCTATTTTATACTGTGATGGAAAATTTGTGAGCAAAAAATCTCCATGGTTACATAATTTTTGCACGGAGAATGAAAAATTTTTTGCTGAGCACGGGCAGTTTTTTGGTGTGCCATCGTATTCCCACGCGGTTGTCAACCAATGGTCGATTTTACACGGTAGGAAAAGGATCCAGCAGGCGGATCAGTGCGGACTCCTCGGAATAAATGATTCGTCGCACACACTTTTGGACATAAATCCGGGAATTTTCCAGTTCGTGGAGAAAGTTAACCTTGGAGGTGTGCCGTATGTAACGATTCAAAGGGGAATCAATTACCGCGAACAAGCTACGGATAGCACTAAAATTTGGCCAATTAGCCACTACGAAAAATTCGTAAAAATGTTTCATGAAACGTTTCCACTCATAAAGATAGTGCAACTCGGATACTCAAATAAATTTTGTAAGGCAATCGATGGCGTTGACCTAAATTTGGTTGGGGAAACATCGCTCTACGATGTTGCGTCGGTATTGAAATGCTCACTCCTTCACATAGATGGCGATGGCGGGATGGTTCACATGAAGAGATTTTTGAATGGAAAATCGGTTGTAGTTTTCGGACCTACATCGGCGGATCTTTTTGGGTATTCCGGAAATGTTAATCTCATGGTGAATGTTTGTAAAAACGGATGCGAATGGGTAACGGATACTTGGTACAAAAAGTGTCTACGTGGGTTTGATGGAGCTCCTTGCATGGAATCGGTCACACCAGAAATGGTGATGGAAGCGACAAAAAGGGTAATTAATTCGCTAAAAGATTATTCATATGCAGTCGTGGATAGTAACATCGGGGACGGGGAAATTGCTGATTACGTAATCGCGAATGATGTTGGTCGCAACGCTAGGATTATTGACGTTTTTAATAAAAATGGCATGGCGGTGGCAAGAAAATTGGCAGAAAATTTCCTAAATCTTACGGTGTTTAGGGACAATTTTAAATTTGACGCTTTTTCGGATGACAAAAATGCTGGATTGAAGTTGGAATATGGCTGCATCTACAATATTTCGGTGGATGACAATTCTTGCGACATCGTGATTTGGCAGAGCGGATGTGATGCTGTTCCAAGTGTGGAATACGCCATCGGGGAATTATTTCGCGTATTGAAGCCGGGAGGTTCCTTAATCGTCTCCGGCGTTGAACTCTCAAGTCCGACTCCGACGCTACAACGTTTCGGAATTTTTTCAAAATCAATAAAAAAATTCGGCACCACTGTTTTAACGAAAACGGAAAAATCTTAGGCCGAAGTTGGAATGTGTCCCAATTTTGCCTATATAGTTGTCTTGCTTGAGAAAAGCATTCTGATTTGACGATACTTGGCGAGAAAATTTTTCTTTTCGCAAGGGAAAGTACGCCCTTCTCGGGTAAGATTACTATATAGTCATCTTATTCGAAAGAAGCATATTATTTTTCACAGAAATGGGAATTTTCCCGCCAAGCATCGTTGATCGAAGTGCTTTTGTCAAGTAAGATAACCATTGTCGTCTTGTTTGACAAAAGCATTCCAGTGCAACAACGCATCAACGGAAAATTCATGCTTGTATGGAAAAACAATATGCTTTTTTCAGATAAGATGACTATATAGCTGAAAGATTTTCGTTTTTTGGAGTAGAGGGTATGCCTTTCTCGGGGAAGATGACTATATTTGGGATGTCTGGTTCCAGTGAAAAGGGACGTACTTTTTCCATTAGTCCCCATAGCTGTCACGCCCGATAGGGGCATTTTGTCCAACGATACTTGGCGGGAAAATTTTTCTTTTTGCAAAGGAAAGTACGCCCTTCTCGGGTGAAACAGCTATATGGTGCAAAGATTGTATAAAAATGCCTTGCAATTTCGGGAAAAAAGCCGAGAAATCTGTCAAGGAGCAATTGACTGGTGCCATGATGTAAGACACCACTGCTGAGGTGTTTTATGATAGCGATAATCGAAGCGGTGCACGCCGGGTTATTGAGGAAGGGCAACATTTGGAACAATGTTGTGGCTGGGACTGTTGCGGCAATTATCGGGCTTCCGTTAGCCATGGCGTTTGCCATAGCTTCCGGGGCAAAGCCGGAGGCGGGGATTTACACATCCATAGTTGCCGGTGCGATGGTTTCATTGTTTGGCGGGAGCAGAGTGCAAATTTCTGGCCCTACGAGTGCGTTCATCGGCGTACTGGTCGGGGTGTCGTCGACTTACGGTCTTGAGGGGTTGCAGGTGGCGACAATCATGGCCGGCATTATGATGTTGTCTTTCGGCATACTCAAGTGCGGGAGAATGATAAAATTCATACCCGAGCAGGTAATAACTGGGTTCACCGCAGGAATAGCTGTTAATATGTTGACGGGGCAAATACCGATCTTTTTCGGAATGGAATGCGGCAAGTTGCCCGTAGAACTCCATAAAAAAATTGCGATATTTTTTGAAACATTTCATACGGCGACCACTAATACGGCGTGTTTGGCGTGCGCTTCATTGGTGCTGATGTTGTTCGCTAACAAGACATTTTTGAGGAAAATTCCGACGCCAATCGTTGCCCTTGGTTTTGGAATTACTATGCAGGCAATATTTAAATTTGACGATGTCGCAACCATAGGATCCGTGTACGGAGGGCTGCCGAATAGGTTGCCGTCGTTTACACCGATTGCGCCGTTGCCATTCAGCGTCATTCAAAAATTACTGGCCCCAGCGTTTGCCATCGCCATGTTGGGGGCCATAGAATCCCTGTTGAGTGCCGTTATTTCCGACAGTTTGACGGGCGTGAAACACTCATCGGATCAGGAATTAATAGGTCATGGCATAGCGAATATAGCTAGTCCGCTGTTCGGGGGCATTGCATCCACTGGGTCGATAGCCCGCACAGTAACCAGCATAAAAGTTGGAAATAATTCTCCAATTGCCGGATTGTCATGTTCTGCGGTTCTTTGCGTGATTATATGCCTATTGGCGCCATTGGCGAAATTTATACCGCTATCCGTCATGGCAGCCATATTATTCGTCGTGGCCGGAAGGATGATGAATTGCAAACATTTTTACGATCTCCTCGTGCACGCACCAAAGAGCGATGCCGCTGTGTTGATCCTTACCTTTGGTTTGACGCTGTTCTGCGGGATTGTTGTCGCCGTCAACGCCGGTATTTTACTATCAGCGTTGATGTTGATGCACAGGATGGCGGATAGTTCACACATTGATAGGGTAAAAAAAACGAAGCGTGTGGAATATGATTTCTCGGAATTACCGGAGGGTATAGCTGTGTATTCCGTCGTTGGGCCAATATTTTTTGGCATGATTGATAAGTTTTCAAAGGCAATTTCATCTGCGGAAGGAGATGACAAAGTGGTAATCGTGAGGATGTTTGACGTTCCATTCATCGATGCTACTGGATTGAAAAGTTTGGGATTGGCATTTGCATCACTGAAAAAACGTGGAAAAACATTGATGCTGAGCGAAGCCACGGAGGCGGTTATGGTAAAATTGAAACGTGCTCGCGTGATCGATGGATCGATTCTCAGGATGGCCGATAAATCAATTGTTGATGTTGTTGACGCAGCTACAAAAATTTTACATAGTTGATGCTATGAACGTGTTACTCGTTTTCATCGTCGGTGCCTGCGTCGGTAGCTTTTTGAACGTGTGCATATGCAGGATCCCGGCCGGTAAATCCGTGATATTTCCGCGTTCGCGTTGCGGATGCGGAGAACCAATTCCGTTCTGGTTGAACATTCCCATATTGTCGTGGCTATTTTTGAGGGGGAAGGCTCGTTGCTGTGGTCGGAGCATTTCGCCGAGGTATCTCGTTGTCGAGCTACTTACGGCGTGCCTATTTACGGCACTATTTCTCACCTATCCATTTATTCCAAATTTTGTGATAGGTTGCGTGTTTTGTTCGATTTTGACGGTGGTGTCATTCATCGATATTGATACAATGGAGATAAGCGATGCCCTATCAATCGGAGGAATGGTCGTTGGCGTCGTGCTTTCGACTATTTTTCCGAGTTGGTATAGTGCACAAATTTCTTCGGATACAGTGTTGGATCATTTGGACGCTTTGGTTTATAGTATAGTTGGTGTAGCTTCAGGGAGTGGGTTGATGTTTTGGATAGCAATTCTCGGCGAGATGGCGTTCAAAAAGGAAGCAGTTGGATTTGGTGACATTAAACTTATGGGGATGATCGGCTCGTTCATCCGGTGGAACGGGTGCTTGTTTGCGATATTCGGTGGTTGCCTAATATGCGGAATAATTGCATTGCCGATTTTGATATTTTTGAAAGTTTTTAAGGGTAAGGATTTCAAGATGTCCGGTGAAATACCGTTTGCGCCATTCATAGTTGTCGGCAGCGTAGCCTACGTATTGTATGGGCAGGATCTAATTGCCTTCGTGTGCGGGACGGGGTATTAGCGTCAATGAGGCGTATATAATCATTTTACTCGAGAAAGGCATTCCGCCTAACTATATTTGGCGGAAAATTTCTTTTTTTTGCAAAAAAATAGCACGCCTTTCCCAGGTGAGACAGCCATACATCTCATTTTTATAGCTATTTCGCTTGAGAAGGGCGTGTTTCCATTTATAAAAAGAAAGACTTCCCCACCAAGTATCGTTGGATAAGATGTCTTTGTCGAGTGTGACGGCTATAGTCACCTTCCCCGGAAAGGACATATTGTTTTTTCATAAAGACCGGAATTTCCCCGTCAGATATCGTTGGACAAAATGCTTTTTTCGGGTAAGATGACTATAGTTCTAATTTTTTTTGTATAAAAAAATAAAAAAAATTGACATCATGGCCAATTTGAGTGTATTGTCTTCAATTACAAAGGAGAAAATATGACCACTCAAATCAGCAGTCTAATAAATTCTGCAAAATTAAATAAGAAAAGCTTGATAAATAAAAAAGAGAACAAGCCTCCGCAAATCCAAAATGCGTCAAAAAATTCAAGGTTTGCCCTGAATTCGGTGAGGAATAATCTCAATAACAAAAAAAAGATTCTACCCAAATTCGAAATTTTGAAAGTTGTCGGCGGTCATATGTCAACTTCCAGTAGTGCCGTAAGTCCATCGATCGTGGACAAGCCCGGAGAATCCGAATTTCCATGGAAAAAATGTGCATACGAACGGGTGTATGGGCCAAGTGTCCGTGAAATTGAGGCCAAAGGAACGAAGGGAAAAGAAATCGGACGCGGAGCATACGGAGTAGTCTCAGCAGTAACTTTTCCGATGAACGACGGTTCGAAATACAATTGTGTAAAAAAGGTGATGGGGCATCCATGGTGTAAATGTTCAGAGTGTGCATGGCGTGATGGTGCTGCTAAACACGAGATTCATGTGACCCAACACCTGGAAAATGGCATTCAGAAACAACTCATGGACGGCATGGCGGGCAAAGAGCCAGAACATTTATTGATAATGGGCTCGGAACTTATCCCAAGATGTATTGGCAAAACTGGTGACGTGAATCTTTTTATAGAAAGAGCCCCTGGAAAGTCTCTACACGACGTGATCACAACCGGTGGTCTAGGGAAAAACGGCGGTATCGCCGTCGCCGGAGCTGGAGCTGGCACGGAGATAGAGGGTGGAAATATCGAGCAAGTATTAGCTGCAGCCCAGATATCAGCTGCCCTCGCCGTTTCACACAAACATGGCGTTATCCACCGAGATTTGAAGGCGGAAAACGTGGTGTATGGTCAGCGAGCAATGTTGATAGACTTCGGACTTGGACACATAATTGGCAGTAAGTGCTATGACTTTCCAGAGTTGGCCCAATATTGTGCCTCCATTGAAGAGTATTTGTTTCATAGTGCTGTATTCCGTCCCAATGTTTCCCAGAAATGCAGTCGAAACGGACTTCTGGAATATTGTAGTGACATAATGCATCCTGCGACAGACGTATACGGGTTTGGCATGAATTTGATAGTACTTTTTTTTGGGAAAGAAGGAATGGCCGTACACTACTCCTACTTTTGTCGTAAGATCCGCGTGTCCTGCACTGCGGCGGCGGACGAACGGTTCGATCACGCTCGTGAAAACATTACAAGGAGGTATGTCTTTTTGGAATCGCTGGCTGATATTTTGATAAGATTAAATAAGCTTCCTCAGGATTCGTCGAATTCCACGAAGAAGTATAAGTACACAGACAAACAGGTACGGTTCATATATTCCCTTATTTTGCGGTGCATGAACGCAAATCCAACGATAAGGCCGACCGCCGCGCAAGTTACCTATATATTGGAAGCGTTTGCCGCCGGAGCAGATGACTTTGACGTGATTTTGGGAGATGCCATCAATGCCCGCCAAACACCGCGGGGTTATTTCT
>JAISXS010000092.1 GCA_031270385.1 Puniceicoccales bacterium
CTGATCGACGTTCTGCAGATTCTGTCGCTGTTCTTCCTGCTGTTGATTCTGAAGAAAAATATTAAAAGCAGCTCGATCATCCGGCGCCAACGGCCAATTATCCCTGTCGCTAAAGTCAATCAGCGGCCGATCATCCGGCGGCGGTGGGTTGTTCAGTTGCTGCTGTTGCGGCGACTGATTGCGACTCCCCTGCGGCCGCCGATTCGGCAGAGGCGGGAGTATTATCTCTCCTCTCGGTTGATTCGGAGGCGGTGGGTTGTTCAGCTGCTGCTGTTGCGGCGGCTGATCGACGTTCTGCAGATTCTGTCGCTGTTGTTCCAGCTGTTGATTTTGAACAAAAATATCAAAACCAGCTAGATTATCCGGCGTCGGTGTTAGGCGATTCTGATACTGTTGTGTGGCAGGGTGTAAATTACCGCCCTGCGCGTATAAACCACGACGATTTCCCAATCCGTCACTAGTATCAATATTCTGGCCGTAATTTCCAATTTGGCTAGCTGATGAGTTACGTTGGATTATGTTTCCGTTACTATTTGGTTGATAACTAAGATTATTATTCTCAATGGGACATTTTACTTTCATGGCATATTCCTCCTCTTATTGCCTCGCTCAGCAATATTATATAGAATAAGATGAGTAATGTCAATGGCATATTCCACACATTTTGTATTTATTTTTAACTTCCCAGTTTTTATTAGTCATTGATTGTAAAAAAACGCGAATGAATGTCGCGTGCAAAACCGAGAAATGCGTCACCGCATGAACATAAAAATTTTCACGCAATTTAAGAAAATTTTTTAATTTTTTTATTTCACTACAAATTTTGCGCATTGATTTTCTCTCACTATGGTCGTTACACTCGGTAGGGGCGCTCCATCTAGCGATGCTTAGCGGAAAAATTTTTCTTTTTATAAAAAAATAATGCGCCCTTTTCGAATAAGATGACTATAAAAACTGCACAGCATTACCAGACGAAAATATGTGTCCTTGGCTTTGCTTTGGCGCACAAACACGTTTCTTTCGAGTAAACACCATAAGGACATAGCGATAACAACCACAAAAAAATCGCAGCACCAGTCAATAAGCCGGTACCGCGATCGGGAGCTTTCTGACTACAGTCGCTGCCATTACCGACTGAAGCCTTGACTGGGCCACAAGATGTCTTCATCGTTGAGGGTGCCCGTGAATTCCGAACTCTCCGACGACATGCTCCTGCGACCGATTAAAAGTACGACTCCAAACTATCTGACGACCTCGAACTCCTCGACGACCCCGAACTATCTGACGACCTCGAACCCCTCGACGACGTACTCGTGCTCATAGACGAATCTCCTAGTGGCAGCATACCATCCAAACCCATATTTTGATACGCTGAGTTAAAAACATCATCCGAATTCTGTGACAAATTAAACTGCCCACCGTGATTGGTAGGTACGGCCAATCGTTGCAGACTGGGAGAAACAAAGCTAAAATAATTATTATATTCATTTAAGCCTTGACCACCAACACTCTGCGTCCGATTATTCGGCGGCGGCGGTTGGTTGTTCGGTTGCTGCTGTTGCGGCGGTTGGTTGTTCGGTTGCTGCCGTTGCGGCGGCGGCGGCTGATTATTCGACTGTATCACAACCTCAGATATTACCTGATCAAATCGTCGAATAAGTTCTGGAAACAGCTCATACGGCAGATCATCCAGTCGCTGTCTGAAATTCAGTACACACGACGGCAACGACTGCAACAACTGATGACTAGACGACGGCGGCACAAACGCATACCGGCCACTTTGCGGGGCACCCGTAGATTCCGGTGTCGAAAACCTGTTCAACTGCGACGCTGAATCGTCAGCGACTGGTCCTTCCTGCTTGGCATTTACATTCACCAATTCCTGCATTTTTTCCTGAAATTCTTTCATCTGATCCGACATTTGCTGTTGCGCTCGATCCATCTGCTGCATTTGAGTCAGCACGGCATTAATTTGAGTCGGCACGGCATTAATTTGAGTCAGCACGGCATTAGCTACCCGCACCGCTTCATCCGCTTTTCGCTCAATGTGGTCCTGCACTCCCTGCTGGCTGGTAGACTGCGGTTGTGTTGTCAATGGCGGTAGAGCACCATGCGAATGATGGGAGCCTTCGTGGCCACGACCACGAAGACGTGTACTTGCACGACCGCGCAGCATACCTCCATTATTGCGGATATCCTGGCCGCCATCCCTAACCCGACCAGTTTGTGAATTGTGTTGGGTTATATTCCCATTGTTACCTTGCTTACTGGCAAGGTATTTTTGTGCTATTTTAGCAATTACTCTTGTGTCATGACTCATAGCATCCTCCTTTTTTTGTTATTTTGCTAGTAGTGCTATATGATGAAAAGAATAAGATAAGCAACGTCAATGGCATATTTTGCACATTTTGTGCTTATTTTTAGTTTTCCTGTTTTTATTAGTCGTTGATTGCTAAAACATGAATGAATATCGCGCATAAAATCTAGGAATATACCATCATGTGAACATAAAAATTTCCCCACAATTTAAAAAAATTTTTAAGTTTTTTACTTCATCACAAATTTTGCGCATCAATTTTCCCGTTGGGCCTCCAGTGCGCCTTTGAATGCAAAGGAGACACCTGTAAAATCCAGAAAACAATTAAGCGAAATCCGAATTTTTACAATTACATACTCAGGGCATCATAATCCAACAACACTTAGCAAGAAAATTTTCCTTCTTATGAAGAAAAACACGCCCTTCTCAGATAAAACAAATATATCTCATCTGCGAAGGACACGTTATTTTTTCGGCAAAAAACGGAAATTTTCCACCAAGTATAGTCATCTTCCCTGAGAAAAGCACCCCCCTATTCCAAAAAACGGAAATTTTGCCGCTAAATATCATCAAACAGAATGCTTTCTTCAAGTAAGATACTTATATCGTTTAACAAGATGTCCTTTTCAAGTGAGATAGCTATACATTTCCTTTTGCCGACGTTGCCAATTCCTTTTTTCTCATTCAAAAGTGGCATATTTTCGTTTTTTTATGGAAAAATTTTTAATTATTGTTACACAGTTGCCCGGAGGGGTGTTGGATGAAAAATTTTGGTCCGAAGGTGGCAAAGGTCATAGCGAGGGATTGTGTCGTCTTTTCGTGCGTAGCTAGGGAACAAATTGTAAAAAAAAGAGTGCTATCGGTGGAGTCCGAATTCGGACTGCGAAAATTCAAAGCCGTCAGCGTCGATACAAAATTCGGAATTACATTCAAAATCTCCGGAATCATCGTTGATGCAAAGACATTCAGGAAAGGGCTTTGCGAGAGAATCGGAAAAAAACTCGGCTCCGAACAATTCAGTGACATGAAAGCGAAAGCTTTGGATAAAGCAATGGGAAAAGTTATCCCAAAGATCGTGAAATTTGCGCACAACAGCTGATGCAATCGAAAATTTTCAACTAGGGGTGGATATGGAAAAAATTAACGGTGGTAAGATTGAAAAATACATACACAAAGAGTTCGCCTGTACAAAATCAATCAGAAACAAACACAACCGGATTGATCAGAAGCTTTGTGACCAAAAAGGACCGTACTCTTACAACATAAATAAGGAAAAGGTTACGGAGGAAGTTTTTCGCGTGGAGCTCTGCAAAAGGGAAGGTGTGAAATGCTCAAAAAAAATAATTAAGGATTTGCAGACTGAAGCCGACAAAATGGGAATAAAAAGAAAAGAACCATGTGAAAGCTCATACATTTACAGGAATGAGATCGACGATTCCAGCGAATTTGAGTCAAAAAATAGTTCAGACGAATCTGGATCAGATACCTAGCTAGAAGATTAATATGTCTCGTATGTTGTTTTTTTTACACACGATAATTTTTCAACAAAATGGAGGATAAAAATGGAAGGAGTTGACAATGGGTGCACATATAAATACGTACACGAGGAATTTACATGTAAAAAATCAATAAGAAATTCAACGGGAAGGATTGACCCTTGTCTTTGTTACCAAAGGGGAGAATATTCCTACGAAATAAAAATAATAGAGTCTTCCGATGACTCGTTCGTAACAAAAATCACGGAAGTTCCAAAAGAAGTTTTTCGCTCCACGCTTCGCAGCAGAGAGGGAAGGAAGGCTTCAAATCAAATACTAAAGAAACTAAACAACAATGTGGACAAATACGCAAGGAGAAGGGACGAACCGTGCGAATACTCCTATTCCTTCGAATACGAAACATATAGCCCGAATGGGTTCGTTCCCGGCCACGACATATGGTATGCGTAGGTGGGCGAGCTTGCCCATAGCCACCCAGCGTAAATAAATTTGCGTTGGCAGTACCGGACATTTAACTCTGTCGGATGAACGATTGTCCATTTGGAAAAAAGTATCCATCCGAGCTAAGGAGAGACGATGAGTATTTCATGGCGATCGCGTATAACCAAGCAATAGAGGCATGGAGAAAGGATGAAACGCCGATCGGGGCGGTGGCCGTTCTTGGAAGCGAGATAATAGCGTCGGCACATAACTCCGTTATTTCGCTAAACGATCCGACAGCACATGCCGAACTGCAACTAATCACGCAAGCAGCGAGGGTAATCGGCGACTGGCGGTTGGACGACGTTGCAATATACGTTACAAAAGAGCCATGTCCAATGTGTTCGGGTGCCATGATCATGGGTAGGGTAGGGACCGTGATCTTTGGAGCCGAAGACCCCAAAATGGGATGCCTTGGAGGATGTTTTCATTTGCAAAATTTAAAAGAAATTAACCATCGTCCAATTGTGAAATCCGGTATCCTCGGAGATGATTGCAGAGTACTGATCCAGTCATTTTTCGCAATGAAACGCAAAAAATCACATAACGAACAAGTAAGAAGTGCGGCGCCTACCGCGCCGCACAACACCATACTCAATTAGATGAAGGAAAAATAGGTTTCGATGGATATCGCTATCCTTCGAACCTGTGGTTGTTGTTACAATTAAATTTGTTTTTTTCAAGTTTATAGTCAAACTCCTTGATAAGCGCATTTAAATTTGCACATGAAGAGTAAATGGCATACTATACAACGGATTTGAAAAAAAGTGTGTTAATATATGTAAGCGAGCGAGACGTTTGGAGTGAGTGTGCGTGCCATATTCGAATGGAAGAAGAAGTTGAGGGAGACCGGGAACTTGGAGCGTGTGCCGCTGAACAGAAAATACAGAAAGTTAGATCCCGAAAAGCTAGCCGAGCACGTGGAAGA
>JAISXS010000001.1 GCA_031270385.1 Puniceicoccales bacterium
CCTCTGCAAACAACGGCAAGACAAAGACACCAAAATACAAAAATAAAACCAGAACCCCCCTACGCATCTAACCCCCCTGTCGGCGGGCAGAGTACCAGCTACATCGGTTGTGTCAACGATTTTTAAAATTTTTCACAAAATTCTGTAAATTTTTATAATGTTCTATTCTCCTCTGGGACACGAACATTTTTCACAATCGACCGCTCTGAAAAGAGAATGAATCTGCAGGCTTTTCTGTATATTCCCCTTTGCTGAAGCACGGAAATCCTACGCTGGGAATATTTCACCGCGTCTGCCAGGCGGAAAATTTCAGCGACCGGTCCTATCACCGACCAGTCGTTCGTCCCATTAGCTATCAACTTGCCGACAATTTCCTCGCTCGTGGTAGATAGAGCGGGAAAGCCATAGGCAGATCGAATGTAAATTTTCAAAGCACGGGACAGTAATATTGCGAATTCACGGAATGTAGCATCGCCTATCTCTGCTCTGGCCATTCTGAGATTTTTGAGCGCCACTTTCACCCGCGATTGCCCGCCCCTCGGTGAAACAACACTGCGCATCGCAGCACGCTTCTTGAAAAATTTGTACGCAAATGCGACAACAGCAATCACAACGCAAATTACTGCAATTTTATTACCCATGGTTCAGAATTGTCACTTACCGAGCAGCGGGAGACCACTTCCTGTACGTGCCACCGCCGTAGTCGACCAATCCCACATCGGATGGCCTACAAATCGAAAAAATATCGAAACGTACGTCGTAGACATCGTATTTCGCCGGAACGAAATTGGAATATTTTTCGCAGCTGTTTCTCCGCGTACCAAGAAACACGATATTTTTACCACTAAGGTTCTTCACGGCATCTGCCGCAACCAAGGTAACATCGGTATCGCCACGGAACTTGAGTATCAAGACATCATTCGTCCCATGGGTACAAACGCCATCTGCGAATCCATTTAAAGCCAAGCACATATCAAAACTGCAGTAATCAAACAACTCGAAGTGTTTCCCGTGGAAAATCATCCATGTTTTTATGGAAATCAGAGCCGCCCTCAAACCCATGGCAGATCCAGGTCCATTGCAGAATATCATTCCAGAAATTTCGTCAAAACCACATCCATGCTCGGAAAATAACTCTTTCGCCAGCGAGGAAATTGTATCGACGGCGTTAGCGCGGGTAGATTTCGCCACAACCACGCCGCTTGCGCAAACGATCGCCTCCTGCACAAGTGGTGTTGCTGCATCCACAATCAGATACTTTTTTCCGACAACCATCGACGAAAATACTCACAAAAAGTTGCAAATGGACAAGATTTTTGCAAACAACATTGGGGTCTGTCGTATCCTCCAAAGAAACAAAAAATCGCACACGCCATTCTGCTCGATCGGATTATTCGTATTTTTGTAAAAGCCGCAACGGCAATTGATAAAAATATTGACATTTGCAGAGCATCCTTTTGCTGGCACGCCATGCAAGATTATATAGTCTCCGTGATCCTCGAGTTGTGTATGATTTTTTCCGTTTATCCACAGATCGAGGGAAATGGCAATATCGCCCTTACTCCCCCGCTTCCATGGTGCGTGTTGCAGCGCTATGACTGGAGCTCGTACGTTGTGATGCCACCCAACGCGAATGGTCGGTCATTGGATCACACATCCCCACGCGGAGCCCAGATGAATAAATTCGGAACTGCCGACACGGACTACGTCGAAAATCCAGAGGCTGTACAGTTCGTAGGCGACTTTATGCCCGATGCGGTTCCTTTCACGGCGGACACTCACGCCCTGCTATACGGCGCATTGGTGGCACTTGCTAATTTCCCGGACGGTGTTGCCGTCGACCTCGGTGCGGGAGTTTTCAAATCTAGCAACTTGATCGGCGCTGTCTTCGCGCACGGCGTCGTGTTTGCATGCGATACATTTACTGGCTTGCCATACGAATGGAAGCTAGGGAATACAAATTTTTCGGTCGGTACATTCGCCCCAAAGTGTTGTGACTCCGAAAGGCAACCGCCATTCCCCACTTTGGATAACGTTGTCGCTGTCAAAGGACAGTTCAAAGACACTGTGCCGTGTCTTGTCCCAATGATAGGTAACCGCCCTCTGGCACTCGTCCACATTGATTCCGATACATATCAAAGTGCGATCGATGGGTTGACGCCGCTTCTGCCCATACTCAGAGTCGGTACGGTTCTTGTATTTGACGAATTCTACAATTATGAGGGTTTTGAAGACGGAGAATACCGTGCTTTTCTCGATTTAATAGTTGCCGGCGGTTTTGGATATGCCCCACTGGCGTTTAATAGGCAGCATCAGCAGGTAGTGATACAAATAACCAGTCTTCCGTTTGAAAATATGGGCGTAGATGAATTTCCTTCTGATTTGTAATTTGTGTTCTGAAGAGGCATTTCGAAGCGTTTCGTCTGGTTAGTGATGCGCCTGCGAAGTAAGTTGTTATGTCGACGCGGGCACGCAAATTGAAATGGAGGCAAATTCCGTGAAAACATATGCAATATTGTTGGCCGGTGGTGTCGGTAAACGTGTAAAAAGCGGTGTTCCAAAGCAGTTTTTGAAAGTTTTTGGCAAGATGGTGCTTGAGCATTCCGTCGAAGTTTTCGAAAACAATGAATTGATCGACGAGATAATCGTCGTTACCCATAAACGGTTCCTAGATTTTACGAATGAAATTTTCAAACGCAATCGCTATAAAAAAATTGCGAATATTTTGGTCGGAGGAAAGACGCGGCAAAAAAGTTCGTACATTGGCGTGTGTTCCGTTTGTGACGACGAAGCAAAGATTTTGATTCACGATGCAGTGCGTCCATTGGTCACTGACAGAATGATTCGTGATTGCATTGTCGCCCTCGATACCTACGATGCCGTCAGTGTCGCAATTCCGGAAACTAATACAATTGTAAAATCTTTCAACGGCTCCGTGGTAGACGGCATTTTGGAGCGGCAATTGCTGGTGCGCGTGCAAACTCCACAGGCGTTCAAACTGAGCGTCATACGCTATGCCCATGAACTTGCAAATGCACAGGCAAGCTCATCCCACACCGACGATTGTGGGATTGTAAAACTGTTTAATTTGGCAAGGATCCACATCGTTAAGGGCGACGAGACCAACATAAAAATCACCAATTTTGTTGACATTTTCATCGCTGATATGTTGTTTAAAATGCGGCATTCGCAGCCCCCAGCAACTGACTTAGAAGGGCTTGTTGGAAAATTTTGATAATTATAATCATCTTACTTGAAAAAAGCATATTGTTTTTCCATACAAGCATGAATTTTCCGTTGGCGCGTCGTTGTATTAAAATGCCTTTATCAAGCAAGATGGCTATATATAGTCATCCTACCTGAAGAAAGCGTATTTTTTTCATAAAAATAGGAATTTATCCTCTAAATATCGTTAGATAAGATGCTTTTTCCGAGCAAGATGAGTATAGCTGTCACACCCTACAAGGGCATTCTATCCAACGATACTCGGCGGGAAAATTTTTCTTTTTGCAGAGGAAGGTACGCCCTTTTCGGGCGGAACGGCTATAGCCGTCACACTCGGCAAAGGCATCCTATTCAACGATATAGTTATCTTCCCCGAGAAAAGCACACTTTCTATTCCAAAAAACGAGAACCTTGCCGCCAAATATCGTTAGACAGAATGCTTTTTTCAAGTGAGATAACTATAACTATAAATAAAATGCTTTTGCCGGTAGGAATTATTATTAATTGGGCGGTGAAAACTGGTAAACAAAGAAGCTTAATTTAGGAACGTTTGTGGACATCTGCGATTTTGCAGTTGGAGCGGATTGGCTTTTTGGTCTGATCGCCGGATGCCCTTCAATGTTGATGACGCGTAATTTCAGCGATCCCATAACTATGTTGCCACTTCGGTCAACGCATTGTACATTTTGGGAGGGCCTACCACTCGTACCAATCAAAAACTGTTCTTTGTATTTTCTGTCGAATCCATACGTGTCTGCATTGACCGGCTCAAATATGCGGTTGATTATCCTATCGTCATTACCAGATGCCGTAGGATTCCCCCTCACCAGTGATCTGTCGATGTAGTCGATATTTGTGGCGCAGTTATCGGCGTCAGCTCTCAGTTCAAAAGCCCTGTTGTCCGCGCTACCAAACTTTGCAAGCTGGTGCATACACTCCATTATTAATGTTAGTGCGAAAGCAAAGACGACGGACGCGGTGATAATTTCGATCACCGAGAAAGCCTTGTTTTTTCCCTTTTTCATCATTTCAAATTCCTAAATTAACGGCATAGTATTGTGATTGTTTCCCTACTGGGACACGATTTTAGATGCTGAGACGCGAGAAAACTCATCAACCGAAAAAACCCAACTCTTGTTCGAGTTGTCAAATTTTAACATCATCCTGAACGGGTTAAAACATCCGTTCCTGAATACGATTTTGTCTATTTTCCCTCTTTGTGGTCAAGGAGTTTGACTATAGCCTGTCGTAGACGGTAAGGAAGCTCATTCCGTCATTACTGAAGACCCATTTCAACCAGACTTCTCCACGTGATTCAATCGACTTTCTTCTGCACCATGAAATTACCCTTATGATATTGGCTTTGGCTTTCGCAAGCTTCACGGCATCGTCTACGGCATTAGCTGCATCACCTTTGTTTAGTAACGTGAAACTTCCCATGAGCATCGCTAACGCAACCACGCACACCGAGAGCTCGAGCATCGTAACTCCACTGTTCCTTTTCGTTCCCACCTCTTTCCCTTGGAAAAAGGCACCGCGCATCGCCGCGGTGCCATTAAGTTTACTTAGATTTTATTAATTATCATTGTTTTGTATGCGTCGTCTCGCCTAGTATCTATAGCTGCTTTTATTTGAGAAAAACACATTGTTTTTTCATAAAAGCGAGGATCTGCCAGCCGAATGCCGCTGAACAAAAAGCCTTTGTCAAGAGCATCGATTACAAACCGGCATCTGCGAGGTCAACTTCAGCGATAGATTTGTCTGTGTCGGGATCATAAACTTGAACCTTGGCCGGAGTGGGTGGCCGAGAAGTCGAATTGGCGGCAACGAACATAACCTTATACTCCTTGCTTCTATCATTTGGCATCTTGAGGTCGTTACCTTTACTCTTGATAAATTCTGATATATCCCTACCATCAACGAAGTACATCGCTTTCTCCTCATCTGTCGCTGATGCACACGCGGAATATATCGATGTTGCAAGGCGTCCCCTGGCGTCCACCTGCTTAACTTGCACTAGGGCGGCATCTTTTCCTGATCTAGAACCCCTAGTCAATACTCCTACGACGGTGGCGAGGATGACAAGGACGATTATGATTTCGATCATCGTGAAACCACGATTTCGTTCATTTGATGTATTCATAATATTCGTCAGTATAGCATATACGCGATTTCGTCAAGTGTTATTTTTGAAATTTGTGTATTTTTTTTAAAAAATCCCTGTGAAGATCTTTCACGGCCACACCCCTTGCAATACATTTTCCACCGCCATAGATGGAAAGTGAGCCATTAGGATTGCCGACGATGGCGAGGTCGGCGTCCCCAGCTTCACCAAGTCCGTTGATCGCACATCCCATGACGGCGACTTTGAGTCTTTCGAAATTTTTCAGTTTCCCGAGTTCACTTTTGACAACATCGAGGACCAATTGGATGTCGAATGTTGTGCGGCCGCAAGATGGGCAAGAAATTATTTCCACACAATGACGGTTGATGCCGCACGCTTGAAGAATGTCCTTCGCTACTCCGATTTCATTTACTGGATTTTCCGTCAACGATACGCGGATTGTGTCTCCGATCCCGGCCATTAGCAGTGTGCCGATGCCGATTGCAGACTTTATGCGCCCGGAGTCCCCATTCCCCGATTCGGTGACACCCAGATGAATTGGGAAATTCCATCCGTACTGGTCCATTTGGGCGCATGCCAGGCGATTTGCTGAGACCATCTTACCAACATCACTCGCTTTGAATGATAGCACCAAATCACCAAATTTTACTTGTTCAGCGGCTTCCAAACATTCCTTTGCGCTTTCCCACATCGCTTCGTCGCCGTGGCCGAATTTGCATGTGACTCGTGGGGCCAATGATCCAGAATTTATGCCGATTCGTATTGGTTTTCCAGCTGCTTTAGCCGCTGCAAAAAATACTTCGAGTTTTTCCTGCAACCTTCGTTTGCCAGCCACGAATTTATCCTCCGAGAATTCCTTTGCTCCGAATAGTTTATCCGAAAAATTTCCTGCATTTATGCGGACTTTGTCGGCCGTCATTAAGCAGTTAGTGGCAATCATTGGTGAAAAATGAACATCGGCAACGACTGGGACGGTTGTTCCACGGCGGTGCAGAACATTTTTTATTTCTGCTAGCGATTTTACATCGTCAACGGTCGTCACGGCCAATCTGACGATTTCGCATCCGCATTCCACCAGCTCGCAGATTTGCTCAACGTTCCCGGTGACGTTTTTCGTTGGAACACTTGTCATCGATTGGATGCGTATGCTGTTATCCCCGCCGATGGCTACGTTGCCAACGGAGACTTCCCTTGTTTTCCTCCTATCAATCGTCGTCATAGTCATCGTCATAGCGGACTGATAACTGCTCGAACACCAGCTCATCAAACGGTTGGTGTTTTTCCGCCAGAATGCGTTTGAAATCGAAAAATGTCACATATGCCATCAATCCAAATAGCAAAACAAAAAATATTGTTTGAATTTTTGAGAAAAATTTTCCCATGCATCCGAGGCCAGTGATTTTTTCTAAAACAACTATTGCTATCAATCCGCCATCGAGGACTGGAAGCGGAAGCAGATTCAAAATTGCCAAATTCACGTTTATCAAAATGACAAACCACAGCAGGCGGGAAAAGTTTCCTTTGGCGGACGAATAGAGTGTTTTTATCAGTCCTGCCGGTCCCATGAGATATTTTGGGGAAATGTCGGAATTTTTACTGAACAAACTTCCTAGTGTTTTGAATATCAGCGTAGCGGAATTCATGACCTGGGATAATGGCGTCGGATTGTCAATGACCACGTCATTTTCAAATAGTATGCCGAGGAAATTTCCAAATCGTGCATCGTGGAACTTCGCCGACGAAATTTCGCTGACGTCAGTTATTTTTTCTCCATTTTTCGTCGACATATTCAGTGAAATTTTGGAATTGTGCGATGCAATTTCAGCCAACCTTTTCAAAAAACTGACAACTTCTCCGTCAACGCCAGTGATTTCGTCGCCGTTTGAGATACCATTTTTTTTCAGAAATTCTTCGTCGTTACAAAAGAATTGAATGCCGGAAAATTGATCGTGACAGTCCACCGATAACCCTACGCCACCCGCTGGAATCACGGCGGCGGCTGACGAGTTTCCGCCAAACTTTAGTAGCAGAAATGGTTTAAGGACTAGTTTTGTCATTGTCGGGATCTGAAAATTCTTACGTGTGCCATCGCGTTCGATTTCCAATGTCACCGGATTGCTCACGCTTAGGGCATCGTATAGGGCATAAGCGCTTAGCAGCTCAGTTCCATTCGCCGAAACTATGAGGTCCCCCTCCATTAGTCCGCATTCCTCTGCGCTAGACTGCTCCAAAAATTCACTAATCCTCAGCGTTTGCCTCGGAATAGCGCCTATCGTGCGAATTTCATCGCTTCCATCTCCGTAAATGGGGATTGTCACCGGGTTTAGCTCGAAATCTAGTTTTTCTCCGTTGCGCTCGATTGTAACTGTGGTAAGAGGCCGTCCACTCGCATCTTTTCTGTCCCCGAGAGCGATGAATGTTGCAACGTCATCGAACCTTTTCACCACATTCCCGTCAATCGATAGAATCCTATCGCCGGGCAATATGCCAGCTTCGTGTGCAGGAGATGGTATTTCGTCGAAATTTCTTAATGTCAACGTCCGCGGAACATATCCAACCTCAGTGCTCAACACTCCTTCGCTCGTGGGAGTCCCAATGAAATACACAATTGTAGCAAGAAAAATCGCAAACAACAGATTTGCAAATGGCCCGGCAAAGGCGGTAATTATTTTTGCGAAATTTGTTGCGGGTTTTACATTCTTCGGCAGTTCAAATTCGCCTTCAATTTCTTTCAAATTCGCCAACTGTGGGACTGCGACGTACCCCCCGATCGGCAACAGCGAAATGACAAACTCCGTTTCTTTATACCTGAATCCGAAAAGCTTTGGCCCAAATCCTATGGAAAATTTCGGGACAAGCATGCCAGTTTTTTTTGCGGCGATGAAATGACCAAGTTCATGGATCATTATCGATCCGCCAAAGAAAACTACGACCCACACCACCGGAAGTAAACAATCGGACACTATCTCCATCGCTGTACTGCAGGCTAGGTACGTTCATAGAATAGTCAAGCAAATCAAAGCTAGCGTAATATTAGTGTAAAATGCCGCGACAACATCATCGATGACAATGCCGATTCCGCCGGATAAATTCTGTGTTCTTTTGATACCGAGCGGCTTAAAGATGTCGAAGATTCGAAAAATTACAAACCCAGCGGCTATCAACAAAAGTCTGTTTGCGTCCAAATTTCTAACCCCGATGAAACAGATCGGCATGGCAACGAACTCATCGAGAACTATGCATCCTGGATCAACCTCGCCGATCTCTTTTTCCGCCATGTCACAGATTACTATCGCCACCAACACGAGGAAAATTACCGTGAAAATCGCTGTCGATGCCTTCAAATTCTGAATGGCAAGGGCGTACAGTAGCGTACCGAAAAAGGAGCCTAGAGTCCCGGGGAAAACGGGGGACGTTCCAATTCCAAACAACGTAGCGATCGCGACTGCAAATCTTCCAAATTTCACGGTATTGGTGTCATCTCCTGTGTTATCTCTTTCGCTGCAAATTGAAAACTGTTTGGCGGAAATTTTATCTTTTTCGCCGCATTGATAACCTGCCCAGCTACTTCGTCGTTGGACTTCAGCGAAATGCCAGGCAATGCAATCAACAAATAATCGTAACTTTTTCGAAAAATTAGCGGATTGAGTCGAAACACTTCGCGTACAACACGGCGGACCCTATTTCGCTTCACGGCATTCCCAATTTTCTTTGGCGTTATTATCCCGATTCTCGGGGGCGAACCGGCATGACAAAAAACACCGCCGCTACCCGTAGCCTTCAGCACAAACACCTCACAACGCACGCAGAACACACCCCGCATTCGAAACTTCTCAAAATCAGACGACTTCTTCAGGCGCTGCTCCTTTAGCAACCTATACATTTGCCGATAAATTTTTGCTAGAATCTAACGGTAACACACAATTTTTTTCGCCCAACGCGCCTGCGTGACGACAGCACCTTTCGTCCGCCACGCGTAGCCATTCTGGCTCGGAACCCGCATTTTCTGATTCTTTTCAACTTCGATGGATGGTATGTCGGATGCATAATTCTCTGTTAACGCGACCTAGGAAAAAGTAAAGTAGAAATAAGTCAAGATCTTAGATTTGATTTTTCATCCCTTGGAGGTAATTTTTGCCGAATAGGGCAAACGCAAAGTAAAAATTTTATTGCCAACGTCGCATCGAAAATTTGTAGAATCTATGCCGTGGGAAGCGGCAATAGGAAAAAAAATTTTACGAAAGGCACACGTGGAAAAATTTCCATGGGAACGCTTTTTATTTTGTCCGGGCCATCCGGCGTTGGGAAAAATACCGTGGCGGAGCGCCTGTTGGCAGAAGTTGGCGAAAATTTAAAAAAGATTGTCACAACGACGACGAGAAAACCGCGTAGTGGGGAAAAAAACGGCATTGATTACAATTTTATTTCCACGGAAGAATTTGAAAAAAAAGTGCGAAATTCGGAATTTTTGGAATATGCGAAGGTGCACGGCGATGATTACTACGGATCCCCTTTGGCAGACACTTTGGCAGTTCTATCTTCCGGTTACGACGCGTTACTGCTCATTGATACTTCTGGCGTAGAACAAATTTTAGGCCGCAGAAATGATTTTCGAATTGCAACAATTTTCCTCGCACCGAAAAATTTGGAAGATCTCGGCCAACGCATAATTAACCGCGGAACCGAAACGGAAGAAGAAATTTCAAAACGGCTCAAAACTGCGGAAAATGAGATAAAGAAATCACAAATATATGACCACATAGTGGTTAGCAAGTCACGCGACGACGACTTCGCAGCGGTTTTTGAAATATATAGTCATCTTACCCGAAAAAAGCATCCTCCCTAATTCCAAAAAACTGGGATCTTGCCGCTAAACATCGCCAGATTAAAATGCTTTTCTCAAGTAAGACAAATATATAGTCATCTTACCCGAGAAAAGCATACTCTATAGCTGCTCCATCTGAGAAAGGCATGTTTTTTCCTTATAAAAAGGAAAATTTCCTCACCAAAATTAAAATACCCTTATCGAACGTGACAGCTATAACGATATTTGACGGAAGGGTTCATGTTTTTATGAAAAAAAATACGCTTTCTTCAGGTAAGATAACTATAGTCATCTTACCTGAAAAAAGCATACCGCTTTTCCATAAAAGCATGAACTTTCCGTTAGTGCGTCGTTACATTAGAATGCCTTTTTCGATAAGATAACTATAAACGAAAAAGCGCTTAAGTTGTTGCATTCGATGAGGGCATTTTATTTAATGACACAGCCGTCTTACCCGAAAAAAAGCATGTTATAGTTATCTTCCCCGAGAAAAACATATTCCCTATTCTAAAAAACGGGAATTTTTCTGCTAAATTTAGAATGCTTTTCTCAAGCAAGACGACTATAGCAATTCCCCTTGACAAGGGCGTTTAAAAATATAGTAGGTAAGAGCGAGATGTACTATTCGAAAGATCTGAGGGAAAAGGTAGTAAAGTATTTCGAGAATCACAGAGCGAAGGAAACGAGCGAAGTGTTTGGCGT